>CAVOEM010000009.1:0-31552 GCA_963694575.1 Planctomycetes bacterium UBA1146
AGTCGAGAAGAATTCTGGACCCGCGTTCTCGCGGGTGAGATTTTCCCTCCTAAAACTACCTTTTTTGAACCCAAGATTTCCACCGGTGTGGTGGCCCGATTTATCGACGAACAGGAGACTTCATGAGAACCATCGACGATCACCCAGTCCGCAGGGATGTTCCTCGCCTGTTCATCCCCGGGCCGGTCGAAGTGGAGGACGAAATTCTCCAGGCGATGACCAGGCCGATGATCGGCCACCGTGCTCCCGAGTTCACGATACTGGGAGAAACACTTCACAGAGACTCTCAGAGATTCTTTCGCACCGAAAATCCGGTCTACATCCTGACCTCTTCGGGAACCGGAGGGATGGAGACCGCAGTCCGTAATGGAGTGCGGGAAAATGTGCTCTGCTTCGTCAATGGAGCCTTCAGTGAGCGCTTCTATAAGGTTTGTGTGGCCAACGGCAAGAACGCCACTCGAGTGGACATCCCATGGGGCGAAGCCATCAAGCCGGAGAAAGTTCGCGAAGAACTGTCTCGCGGAGATTTCGACTCGGTGACCATCGTTCACAATGAAACCAGCACGGGGGTGATGAGCCCGCTGGCTGACATCGCGGAGGTGGTGGCGGAGCAGGACGATGTGTTCCTGCTGGTCGATGCCATCACCAGTGCGGCGGCGGTTCCCATTCATCTGGGAGAGATGGCTACAGTCGATTTCCTGACAACCGGCAGTCAAAAGGCCCTCGCGTTACCACCAGGCCTGGCGCTTCTGGCCATCTCGGAGAGGGCACTGGAACGTGCCGAGACCATCGAGAACCGGGGCCTCTACTTCGACCTCCTCGCCATGCACAAGTCGTGGAAGAAGAATCAGACTCCCAGCACACCTTCCATCGCACTGATGCAGGCACTCAAGGATCGCCTTGCGATGATCCTCGCCGATGAAGACGGATGGTACGGAGGTCATCAGGAGCGTGCAGACTTGACACGGGAATGGGCCAGAAATCGTTTTGCTCTCTTCGCTGAATCGGGGTTCGAGTCGGTCTCGCTGACCTGCATCGAGAATACCCGCGGAATCTCCATCGCAGATCTGAACTCGGCACTGCGCGAGAACGATATGTTCCTGTCGAATGGATACGGCGATCTCAAGGAGAAGACTTTCAGGATCGGGCATATGGGAGCCGTGACCATCGACGACACCAAGGAATTACTGGGACTGATCGACCAGTTCGTCGCCAGTCGCTGAGGAGATCGATGAGGAGCGGGCGATGGGCCAGGTCGTTCAGGGAATGCCATCTGGTGGCCGAGATTGGCCGAGATTGGCCGAGAAACGGGTCCGTTCATCGGTGAAATCGAGGGTGGGCTCCTCTCTTTCGGAGGAAATGGAATGAGTCCACTTGACCTTGAAGTGGCGATTGCTTACCTTCGCAATTCTCGTTTCGATCGGACTGGCTGACCGGTCACGACCGGAGCGATTTCGAAGTGAACTATCGCGGGGTGGAGCAGTTGGCAGCTCGTCGGGCTCATAACCCGAAGGTCGCAGGTTCGAGTCCTGCCCCCGCTACCAAAATATCAGAAGCGGTCGAGGGGTTCCCTCGGCCGCTTTTTCAATTGCGGGATTCTCGCCATAGTTGTCCTTTTCCGAGTTTATTCGATCCGCTGGGGCCACTGGCTGGAAATCCCACCAAAAGGGTCCAGATCAGGTTTCCTGGTGTTGAGTAGAGTCTATTGAATCAGGATATGCGGTGATATGATGGAGTGGTGTCCGCTTGGCCTGAGACGGCGTCTACCGGTGTGTCTACCCGGCGCCTTTGATTTTAGTCTGCCTTACTATTTTCAAAAGGAAGAATTGGTTTCCTCGGTTGGGGGCCAGGTCTTTCAGGAGGAACATGATGTCTTTGATCTGTCGAGCGACAGTTTTTGTCGCTGTGTTTTCGATGCTTCTTGGAACAACGATTCAACTGGCTGCCCAAGGGGGACCGGATGTGATTGTTGGTGATTTGCCGTCGACCAACTCATACGGTACCGATACCGTTGCCGGTGAGGTGATTTACGCCTATTCGCTGGCAACCACTTCATGCAACATCGGAACCGAGAACTTGGCATGGGAGGCGAACAATAACCAGCATCCTGTGATCGCTCAGGACATGTGGCGTTTACAAGGTGGTCGTATCAGCCAGATCGGGACGGCATGGCTGAAGCACGGTTTTTGCGCCTTGCAGAATACCGGCCTTTGTCCGGGTTGTGGTGGTGCCGGTGGGTGCCTCGCATTTCTCACCCCGGGTTGTGCGGATCCATATTCTGCCGGACTCAACGGAAACCAGGGCAATATGGGCCCTCGCTCTCAGGTCAACGCCTTCAACGGCTTTTTCCCTTACCCGTACTCTGCTCCGCCGATTCCAACCGGGCAGGCAACCATCGGCAGAAGATTACAGGCCACAGGCGATGATCTATCGTTGGCCAGCTTTCCGGGGGCTCTCTACTTTATCAGCGGCCTCTATGTAGCTCAAGACGATGCAGCCTTTGGCAATCAAGCAAACAACGCTTCTTATCGTCAGGTGTCCGTTTCCCAGGCTGGGAATCGTCCGCTCTCCTTCATCGGAGGCACCCAGATGATGTCGCCTCCAATTCAGGCGTGGCAGGACTTTCAACCGAGCGTGACTCTTGTCGATGTTCAGGTTCCCAACGAGGGACTTTTCATCGCGGGTTACGATGTCATCGACAATGGTGACGGAACCTGGAACTACGAGTATGCGGTATACAACCTGTACTCAGATCGCTCAGCCAATAGCTTCTCGATTCCTTTCCCCGGTGGAGCTACCGTGATCAGTAGTGGTTTCCATGACATCGGCTGGCACTCTGGCGAGCCTCATTCGGGTGTCGATTGGGAGGTCAGCGTTACTCCAGGAGTCGAAATTTCCTGGTCCGCGGAAACGTTTGCCGCCAACCCAGATGCGAACGCACTGCGCTGGTCAACGATGTACAACTTCTACTTCACCAGCAATGCACCGCCGGCGCTGAATACCGCAACCCTGGGCATTTTCAAGCCGGTCGCGGGGCAGCCTGATTCGGTCGATTTCAGTGTTCTGGCACCGAGTGGAAACTTCATTCCCGGAGTGGAGAATCTGGCCTGTGCCCAGGCAGGCGAACAAGTCGACCTGAGCTGGACCAATGGTGATGTTTACGATGCCATCGAAGTGGCCCGCGATGGTGTTCTTCAAGTGACATTAGCCGGAAGTTCGTTGTCCTGGACCGATCCGAATCCCACTCCTGGTGCTCATGTATATGCCGTCAATGGAGCGATTGCTGGTGTTCCGACCGGGCCGGTCAGTTGCAATGTCACGGTGACCGCTGCTTTGAGTATCTCGGTTCCTGGTGGCGATCCTTCCGTTTTCAATCCACTGGGAGGAGAGACCTTTGATGTGGTGATCACTCCCGCCGCTGGTTCCGCTGTGCAAGCGGGCAGCGAGTGGCTTCGCATCGATACGGGAGTCACCATCCAGTCGATACCTTTGGTTTTCGTCGGTGGGCTCGACTACCAGATGACCTTTCCACCGTTGAGCTGCGGAAGTGAATTCGGCTGGTGGATCGAAGCTCAGAGTGCTTCGGGCCAACTGGTGAGTTACCCCGAAGGGGGATCCTCCGCACCGGTCGTAGGGCTCTCCACTTTTGGTGTCACCTTTGATGTCACAGATTTCGAGATCGATTCCGGATGGACGGTAGGGGCACCCAATGATGCGACCACCGGAATCTGGACCCGCACCGATCCGATCGGATCTCTCGCTCAACCAGAAGATGACCACAGTGATCCGGGAACCCAGTGCTGGTTCACTGGCCAGGGTGCAGTGGGAGGCTCTCTCGGTGCCAACGATGTAGATGGAGGTTCGACCACCCTCTACTCGCAGGTGATGGATCTGACTTCCTCCACCAACCCACAGGTTAGCTACTTCCGCTGGTACTCCAATGACAGTGGTGCTTCTCCATCCGCAGATGTTTTCGTTGTGCAAGTTTCGGATGATCAGTCCACCTGGATTGATGTCGAGACGGTAGGACCCGGTGGAGCCGGAACCTCTGGCGGTTGGATCGAGCATAGTTTCCTGGTCGCAGATTTTGTCCTGCTGACAGGCAATGTTCAGGTTCGTTTCACTGCCAGTGATCTCGGGTCGGGATCGATCGTGGAGGCTGGAATCGATGATTTCAGCTACGAGGATGTCGATTGTTCCGGGATTACCGATTGCAACCTGAATGGCGTTCCAGATGCCCAGGACATCGCCAACGGGACCAGCGCCGACTGTGATATCGATGGCACTCCGGATGAATGCACGACCGCCGATGGCTCTGTACCCGATTGCAATGGCAACGGAGTTCCCGACATCTGTGACGTGGCGACTGGAACGGCTGATTGTGATCAAGATGGAATGCCCGATAGTTGCGAAGTGGATACCGATGGCGATGGCCAGATCGATGATTGCGATGCAGATCTCGATGGCGATGGGATTCCCAATGATTGTGATATCGATCAGACGACGGGAGTCGATTGCGATGCCAATGGCCAGCTCGATTCCTGCGATATTGCGGCAGGGGCGGTGGATTGTGACCTCGATGGGCAGCTCGACAGTTGTCAGATCAGTGGCGACCGATCGACCGACTGTGATCTGAGTGGAACGCTGGATTCCTGCGAGATTGCTGGCGGAGTGGCGGTCGATTGCAATGCGAATGGCACTCCCGATAGTTGCGAGATCAGCACTGATCCGGCGGTGGATTGTGACGTGAGCGGAACTCTCGATACCTGCGACGTTGCCGGAGGACTCGCGGCGGACTGCAATGCCAACGGAACCCCTGACTCCTGTGACATCGCATCGGGAACCAGCGCCGACGCAGACGCAAATGGTGAACCGGATGAGTGTGCAGTTCAGGTCTGGATCCGCGGAGACATCAATGTCGATGGAGGTCTTGACATCAGTGATGCTGTGGCCAGTCTCGAGTACCTGTTTGGCAGCGGAACGGTGCCTTGTCAGGCAGCCGTCGATGTCAACGATGATGACGCCATGAATGTTGCGGATACCGTATTCCTGCTGGGATACATGTTTTCCAGTGGCCCGGCGCCTGCTGCTCCGTTCCCCGCTTGCGGACTGGACCCGGCAGGTACCGTATTGTCGTGCGATTCCTTCCCACTCTGCCCCTAGACGAAGATCGATCAGTAGTCGATGAGAGGCCTCCGTGACCGTCGGTCATGGAGGCCTGTTTTTTAGGGGGACTGGCAACGGACGCAACTCCGCGGCCGTGAAACTCCGCGGCCGTGAAACTCCGCGGCCGTGAAACTCCGCGGCCGTGAAACTCAGCAGTTCTGAAACTCAGCAGTTCTGAAACTCAGTCGCCGTGAGAGTGCTGCAGAACAATCCGATGCGTGATGGACATCGCTCTACTGGATCGACCCTCGTTGTCCGATCAACGTCTCGATCTCCTGCTGGAGACGCGGCAGGATCTGATCGTAAGGAAACGATCCGAGGCTTTCTGATCCGCGCTTGAGATTGACGAAGCTGGGCGCGCACCACAAGCCCAGATCTGCGTCGTCCGTTTCGCCGGGACCATTGACCCGGCAGCCCATCACCGCAATGGTGATGTCGTGCTGTGAAAATTGGGAAGACAGCTGCTTCACCTGCTGGGCAAGTTCCACGAAGGCTTCATTCTCGACCCGCGAGCAGGAGGGGCAGGAGATGATGTTGGGGCCTTCACCCTGGTACTGCACGACACTTCGCACCCGCCCCTTGGAGATGTCCTCGAGGATCTGGTGTCCAACGGTCACTTCCTGTGACTTTTGCGGGTTGGGCAGGGTCAGCGAGACCCGGATGGTGTCTCCGATGCCACGCGAGATCAATTGCTCGAATGCGATCCGGGTCTTGATGATCCCATCGGGGGGTAAGCCTGCCTCGGTCACGCCAAGATGGAGTGGAACTTCCGGTCGCTGTTCAGCAAATCTCCGATTGGCCTCGATCACCAGGTTTGGATCGGAGTCCTTGAGGGAGACGACGTAGCGCTCAAACCCGATGGAGTCGAGAAACTCAGCGTGTTCAAGAGCACTGGTGACCATCGGAGAGATCGAATCATCTGCGGGCCATGCTTCCTTCATCGCTGGATCCACGGATCCACAATTGACACCGATTCGCAGCGCCGTGTTTCCTTCACCAGCCCAGGAAGCGATACGCCTGACCTTTTCTTGCCAGTCGAGGGATCGTTCATGGTGATGGAGGTGGCCAGGATTGTAGCGAATCTTTGCGACACCAGGAGCGAGGATCTGTGCGAGGCGCCAGTTCTCTTGCAGGTCGATACACAGATTGGCATCGACTCTGGCAGCGATCTCGAGTGCTGCTTGCGCTTCCTTGCGGGAGTCGACCGCAAGTCGGACCACCTGGGCTCCAGCATCCGCCAGTGCCTGGACCTGCTGCGAGGTGAGATCGATGTCGCGGGTCGATGTGGCGCACATGCTCTGTACGACGATCGGATTTCCCGCGCCGATGGTGGTGCTGCCGACCTCTATCGCTCGGGTCGAGTTTCTTGGAAGTAAGTTGCCGGTGGTCAAGGATCCTCCATATGGCTCGTGAGACCCGATGGTCACCCAAGGTGGTGGCGACGGCAAGTAGATGAGTGGATCGATCGTGCGGCGTTGATCCGCCGCGGCATTGCCTTATGCTGGCCCACCTGTGAGCGCGCTTCCAGCGCAGGAGGAAGATCCCATGCGTATCGATCGAATTGGCCGGTGGTCGTTGGTCCCCTTTGGCCTCTCCCTGGTGCTGTGGATCTTTCCCTCGTCGCCACCGACCGCCGATGAGGCACAGCGCGGGAGCGGATCGGTCACCGTCGATGAGGCGCAGCGTCGGCGGCCCGGCTTCGAGTTGCCTCTGGTGGGGCTGGTCAGCTCGTTGCTAATCCTCTCGCTGCTGAGGGCGCAGCAGCGGCTCGAGAGTCAAGCTCGACAGACCTTCTAGGGAATCTCGGGACGAGGCGAGGTGGATCCCTCGCCTGGCCTCCTTGAGGCCCGGCTGGATCGAGGATGCACGGCACCCTCCAACGGGGCGGGGGACGGTGTGCTTCAAATGGTCTGAGGAGCCCACAGGGGCCAGCCCTGCTCGGTCCTTCCGAATCAGAGTATTTCATGGTCAAATAGGATAGTTCTTCAAGAGTGAATTGGGCTGTAATCGAGTATTTGGTGATATTTCAGGGCATTCGATGCATTTCCGTGTATCGCTTCGGATCGGATGTCGCAACCAGACCCCAGCCAGATGAGGTGTGTGTTTCATCTGCTGAGCTCTCGATCTGAAGAATTCGAACGGGCCAGGACCGCCATCCTTTTCTTCATGGCGGTGATTAGATCGAGAGGGATTTCCGGATGAGCACTCGAAAGAGGCGAAATTCGATCTCCAGGAGCTGGTTTGCCTGCTGGCATATGCTGCTCCTGTGCAGCCTCATCCAGACCTCGCTCTGGGGTCAGATCCAGTCACCAATTCTTCTCACGGAAGGAATTGGACCGGTCGCTGCCGGGCAGATTCATCTCGATACCAGTTGCTCGACCTGTTCACCCCAGCAGGTTTCGATCTGCGCCAAGTCCATCGATCAGGTGCTGTTCAGCGGCACCGTTCTGCAATATTCGACGATGGTCTCTGCACTCGACTCTTCCAATCAGATCGGATTGCCATCGCTGACCCAGGGCTCTGCGGCTCACTACCTGATTTCGCTCGACCAACAGATCGGCTCCGGCTCCAGATTTGTTTCAGTGATCGAGAGTGTCGCCGCTGGCTTCGGCGCACCTGAACAGGTCAGCGAGGGACCAGAAGATCAACACAGTTCAGTCGTCACGATTCTAGATAGCGGTCATCGGGTGGTCAGTTGGATTCGATCGGATGTCAATGGCGATACCGTGATGATGAAGTACGGCGTGAATCCGCCGGTCGAGATCGGTTCCGGATCTGTGAGCCACATCTGTTCCGTCGGTGGCGATTCGGTGGTGATCTGCTGGCTGGATGGAACGCAACTGTGGTACAGGGTTGCCGATGCTGGCTCCATCAGTTCTCCGATGGTGCTGTATGACCTGCTATCGGTTCCGACCTACCTTGAACTGGATTCGGATGCTCTGGGTAATCTACAGATCGTCACTCTTATCGCAGATCAACTGCTGTTACTTCAGGGATCCATGAGTACCGGAATCACCGATCAGCAAGTGATCCATGAACGGGCCATCGGACTCACTCACCTCTCCTTCGATAGCCTGGCCACCGATCGCTTCTGCATCTGTTGGATCCAGGACGATTTGATCTGGCGATACACCTTCAATCCTGGAGGGGTAGTGACCACCGAGACCTTGACCGGTATCAGCGGAATTCCGCAAGAGGTGCAAGTGGCCATCGATGCTGCTGGACACGAACACTATCTCGTCATCGCCGATGACGATGCATGGTACTTCCATGACACACCCGCTCCGGTTGCGGGGTTGATGATTCAAACCTCTGATGATGGGATCGCTGATCACACCATCATCTACGAGAGCGAGAGCAGCGGGTTGATCTCCAGCCACTTCTGGGATTTCGGGGATGGAGAAACGAGCGCATCGAATAGTGGTGAGCACACCTACCTTGAGCCAGGCACCTACATCATCTCGCTGACGGTCGAGGGGCCAGGGGGAGCCGATACGTCAGTCTTGCCCTATCCCGTGGTGGTGGCCCCACCTGAATCCTCGATGGAACTGGCGGATATCTCAGTGTTCGGTGGACAGCCGGTTTTCCACCCGGTGCTCGGCACTCACTCGGCCTATCTGCAAGGATTTCAGATTGCAGTGGAGTTTGATGGTTTGATTCTCGACATGTCAGAAATTTCACTCAGCGGAACTCAGGCGGAATCTTTGGCGCCAGAGTTCATTATTTCCCAGATCAACATGGCTGGTGCGGATTCTTCGATGTACATCGCGGTGATCTTCGATACGTTGCCGCCCTTTGACGGCAGGATGATGAATCCGGGGACGAATCAGACCCTGTGCACGCTGGACTACACCGTCAACTTCGGATTTCCTCTGGGAACCTCGACCGAATTGAGATTCGCCGACGGAGTCGGGAATCCACCCATCTATACCATGTATGCCATCGAGGGAGGATTCTCCGAGTCCCCCTACCAGATCCATGGGACCGTGAACATCTCCGAGGCACCTCAGTTCCTCTTTGTCAGGGGGGATGCGAATTACAACCAGTCGGTCAACATCGCAGATACCATCTTCTTGCTTGATTACCTGTTCACCAATGGTGTAGCGAGTGTTTGCCCGGATGCTGCGGATTCGAATGACGATGGCCTGCTCAACATCGGCGATGCCATCTACTTGCTCAACTTCCTCTTTTCATCGGGCGAGACGATTCCCTACCCCTATCCAGGATACGGCATCGATCCCACCGTGGATGATCTGGGTGCCTGCCTGCCGTGAGTGAACTCTGGCGTTCCTGTTCGCTTGCTCTGAGCTTGCTGCTGATCCTTCGCAAAGCCGTCTAAACTGGTAGGTGCTCAAAGGGTCTCTGGGAGCAAGTCTAGGGATCAATCTAGGGATCACTTTTGATCGGTGTTCCAGCGAATCAAATCCAACATCGAACAGAGTAATCGAACAGAGCAATCGAACAGAGCAATCGAACAGAGCAATCGAACACTCTGGAAAGCCTGTTGGATTGGGCGGTCCTCCGCAGCGCGCACCTAGGGAATGCGAGAAGTGGTTTGCCCTTTGCTGTCACTTGTTTTCATCCGTCCATCTCCGTTTGCATCCGCACCGATTTGAACAACTTCCGTAAAATTATTGTTAAGGACACGCGCCACACCCCCATTTTCATCCGCATAGATTCCAGCAACGGTTTTTCCATCCTTGTTGTTGATACCCAATACACCCCCTCCATTGACTTCATCCGAACCAAGTCCAGCAACTACTTCCCCATCCTTGTTGGAAAAACTCAACATACCCCCACCCATATTCGCATAGAACGAAGCAACCACCTTCCCCTCATCATTCACAACCTCAAACTTCTTTGCCTGAATCACATCAGGAACACTCTGAAGAGTCGTTACTGCAAGAAGTCCTCCAACAACAACCAAACCGAACACTCCAAAGAGCATTCGCTTCAGTGTGCGAACTTGGGTTTCAAGTGATTCGATACGGGTGTCGGTAGTCATTGAGTTGCTCCTAAACAAAGTAGATACACGCAAGATACCCACTCACCATTACGGTGTCTCGGGGTAGTCACCCATTGCCTTGGACCTTCTTGTACGCCGACGATCAGAAGGAGTGGGAGGGCAAGTACAAGAACGGGAAGCCAGAAGGACGCTGGACCTACTGGAACGAATCTGGAGTCATCTATCCCGTTCGCAGCGGCATCTACAAAGATGGCAAAAAGATCGCACCCCTCCCCAAGAAGAAGTAGCGACTAGCTCCAATCCAACATCGAGTTCGTTCGATAGGTTCTGAGCTTGTTGAAGGGGTCTAGGATGCAGAGGTAGGGATCAATTCAGGGATCACTCGCCTTTCGCAAAACTCAACCGTCCGCAAACCCGCCTAGCTCCTTAACTTCAGACGGGTGCATGATGCGCGTTGAAGAGCCTCTGACTTCACACACCAGAAATCAGCCAAAAGCGCCCTTCCAGCCCGCATCGCTCCAAAGATACAGACGGCGTTCACTGCGAAGGACTCAGCTGCTGTTTGGAGAAGGGTGCCAGGGCTGAATTCGCCCCACCTCCCAGACCCTCAATAACCGGTTCTCGACGCAAATTGTCTCGATCTGGCGGCTCGTGCCCCCTGATCCTCTGGAACGTGACCGTCTCCCTGTATCTAATACGGTTCAAGCCGTGGAGCTCCGAACCGTTGGGTCGGGGTTCATTGTTTTCAGCAAGGAGGGTCAGAGTGAAGTTCCTGCGTAGTCATCTGATGGGTCAGTGGCATCCTGCAAACTCTGAAACCGGTTCGGTAGTGGTGGATCCGACCACCGAGGTCTCGCTGGCTACCGTCTCCAGTTCTGGAGTCGATTTCCAGTCAGCGGTGGAGTTTTCTCGCAATACTGGAGGCAGCGCTCTGAGAGAACTGACCTTCAGCCAGCGAGGTGAGTTACTGATCGCGATGTCGAAGGCGATACACTCGCGACGAGAAGAGCTGCTGGAGCTCTCGATGCAGAGTTGTGGAAGTACACGTAAAGATTCCAAGTTCGACATCGACGGTGCCACTGGAACTCTTTACCACTACGGTGTACTGGGCAAGGAACTGGGAGATTCTGTTCGTCTCGCGGATGGAGAGGGAGAACCTCTCGGCAGGAACGCCGTTTACTGGGGACGTCACGGTCGACTTTCACGAAACGGTGTGGCTGTTCATATCAATGCCTTCAACTTTCCAGCGTGGGGATTTGCCGAGAAAGCAGCGGCAGCGATCCTCGCCGGAATGCCTGTGATCACGAAGCCCGCGAGCAGCACCTCGATCGTGACGGAACGCTGTATCGATGCGGTGGTGGAGGCCGGGGTACTGCCGGAGGGAGTCCTGGGATTGATCTGTGGGTCGGTGGGGGATCTCTTCGATCACTTGACAGGTCAGGACGTGGTCGCCTTTACCGGCTCGTCCAGCACCGCCTTCAGGATTCGATCTCATGAAAATCTACTGCGACAGTCGACTCCAGTGAATGTCGAGGCCGACAGTCTCAATGCTGCGATTCTGGGACCGGATGTCGAACCCGGATCAGAGGTGTGGAATCTGTTCGTCCGTGAGGTCGCGAGGGAAGTGACCCAGAAGAGTGGCCAGAAGTGCACTGCGGTTCGTCGAATCCTATCTCCGGTCGATCGGATCGACCAGTTGCAGGATGCGCTCTGCGAAGAAATGCAATCACGAGTCGTGGGGAATCCCTTCGACGAGAAGGTCAATGTCGGCCCGCTCGCCACAGCAGATCAACTCTCCAGTGTGCTGGATGGAACGACTCGATTACGCGAGGTTGCGGAGCTGATCCACGGCAGTGGCGAACGGATCGAAGGAGTCGGGGCAGAGCAGGGCAAGGGCTACTTCTTCGGGCCGACCTTGCTGAAACTGAGGGAAGGAGCCACCGATGACCTGGTTCATGACCTGGAGGTGTTCGGTCCGGTATCGACGATTTGTCCCTACGATGGAGAAGCCTCAACCGCTGCCTGCCTCAATAGCAAGGGCAAGGGGACGTTGGTGACCTCGGTCTACAGTGATTCAGAAGCATGGACCTTTGACCTGCTGCAGAGGTGTGGTTCCTGGAGTGGTCGCTTTTATCTGGCATCGGAGAAGATGGCGAGCCAGGCCCCAGGATCGGGAGTCGCCTTACCACAGTCGCTTCATGGGGGACCCGGAAGGGCTGGTGGCGGTGAGGAACTGGGTGGAATCCGCGCGCTGGATCTGTACACCCAACGAGTCGCTCTGCAAGGAACTCGGCGCTCGGTCGAGCGCTTCATCGGAGATTGCTAGATCCAAGATGAAACGTGGATCTCCACTGGAGATGAAGAAAGCCCGGGTCCTCTCCAGTGGAGAGGACCTGGGCTTTTCGCTTTCGCTTCTGGTCTCTTGCTCTAAGCGAGAGGCGATCGCCTCAAGATCGAGGTGTTATTTCTTTGCCTCACGCTCGGCTCGGTACCTCGCCACCAGTTCTTCCTGGACATCCCGGGGTGCTGAAGCGTACCGGTTAAACTCCATGGTGAACTCCGCCTTGCCCTGGGTCACGGAGCGAAGTGCGGTGGCGTATCCGAACATCTCTGCGAGGGGGACGTCCGCATCGATGCGGACGAAGCCTTCCTCGTCCACCGTGCCGTTGAGGACTCCCCGTCTCTGGAGAAGGGTGCCGACCATATCTCCCTGGAACTCGGTCGGCCCTTCCAGGCTGACGGTCATCAGGGGTTCGAGAACTTCCGGTTTCCCGGCCTTGTAATTCTCCCTGAAGCAGGCTTTGGCTGCCGCCTGGAACGCCATGTCAGACGAGTCCACTGCGTGGTATCCACCATCGGTCAAGGTCACAAGGAGGCCGTCGATCGGCGCACCGATCAGCATTCCCTTGTCGAGACTCTGAGAGAAACCCTTCTTTACCGATGGGATGTACTCCCTCGGGACATTTCCTCCCGCGACCTTGCTCTCGAAGGTGTATTCGCCGTCTTCGCTGGGAGCCATGGTTCCGATGATTCGGCCAAACTGACCCGATCCACCGGTTTGCTTCTTGTGGGTGTAGTCAAACTCGACTGTTCGAGTGATCCGCTCTCGGAAGGCGACCTGAGGCGCTCCGACCTCCACCTCAGCTTTGAACTCGCGCTTCATTCTTTCGACATATACCTCGAGGTGGAGTTCTCCCATTCCGGAGATGATGGTCTCGCTACTCTTGGGATCGAAAGCGACGCGGAAGGTCGGATCTTCCTTGGTGAATCGCTGCAACGCCTTGGACATGTTGTCGGTGGATTTGCGATCGATAGGTTTCACGGCGAGGTGGATCACCGGTTCCGCTACGTGCATCGATGAGAGAACGAGATTCATCTTTTCGGAACGGAACGTGTCGCCCGAGGCACAGTCGATTCCAAACAGTGCGACGATATCTCCCGAGCCTGCACGGTCGATCTCATCCATGTTGTCGGAGTGCATCCGCACGATCCTGCCCAGTTTCACCTTTTTACCGGTTCGTGCATTGTAGACGAAATCGCCCTTGACCAGTTCACCCTGGTAAATGCGGACGTAGGTCAGCTGACCGTAGGCTCCGTCTTCCAGCTTGAATGCGTAACAGAGCAATTCGTCATCGGAGTTGTTGGTGACGGGGTACTGCTCATCCTCGTTCTCTGGATTCAAGGCGATGTTTTCGACGTCGGTGGGGCATGGCAAGAAAGAGTTGACCGCATCCATGAGTGGCTGGACGCCCTTGTTCTTGTAGGCGGATCCGCAGAAGACCGGGCAGAGATCGAGGGAGATGACTCCCTTGCGGGTGGCCTCCATGATCAGTTCTTCGGTGACTTCGTCGGCCAGCATCGCCTCCATCAGTTCGTCCGAGAACATCGACACTGCGTCGAGTAGTATCTCGTGGCGGTGATCGGCTTCCTCCTGCATCTCTGCAGGGATCTCATCGATGCGAATTTTCTCTCCGTGTTCTCCCTCGAAGTACATCGCGTTCATCTGGATCAAATCGACCACTCCTACATGGTCATTCTCCAGACCGATGGGGAGCTGGAACATGATCGAGTTGAGTCGCAGCTTTTCTCGCAACTGGTCACAGACCCTGATCGGATCTGCACCGGTGCGGTCACACTTGTTGACGAAGGCGAGACGAGGGACATTGTAACGACGCATCTGGCGATCGACGGTGATCGACTGGCTCTGCACGCCCGAGACGGCGCACAACACCAGGATGGCTCCGTCGAGTACTCGCAGCGCTCTCTCCACTTCCACGGTGAAGTCGACGTGACCCGGGGTATCGATGATGTTGATGTGATTGTCGCCCCACTTGAGATAGGTCGCTGCGGATTGGATGGTGATTCCGCGCTCGCGCTCAAGATCCATCGAGTCCATCGTGGCCCCGACACCGTCTTTTCCTCGGACCTCATGAATCGTGTGGATTCGATCGGTATAGAACAGGATCCGCTCGGTGAGGGTCGTCTTACCACTGTCGATGTGTGCACTGATGCCGATGTTGCGCATCAACTGAATTTCTTGACTCATTCCATTTCTCCTCGGGACGGTGTCCCGCTTCTGTCTGGCTCAATCGTTTCCGGCAGCGATGCCGGAGGGGTGGTGACTCGCAGCGCGAACCACGAACTACGAGGATATCGTTGAGGTGCCGCTCTGTGGACAGATTCTGATGGGTTTGATCGATGGTTTCCGGGCTCGGTTAGAATCGGTCCGGGACGATCCAAAGTGAAGCCACAGCAGTGGTTGCGGCCTGTATGGGGATCTCCACTGGGATCTCCACTGGGAGCTCAACTGGGATCTGTGGTGGCCGCAATCGGCCATTGGTCCTTCGGAAGGACGTTTTTGCCGTCCTTTTTCCCCTGGTAGCGTAATCGAGGAAGCGGCTTGTCGGCGAGGATGGGTCCCTCCAGAAGTGGTTCGACATCATCCGAAGTGACAGCGCAATACCACTCTCCCGACGGCTCGATCGCCACCATCGGCCCATGACCGCACTGGGCCAGGCAGCCGGACTTGACCACTCGAACCTGATCTTGAATTCCCAGTTGGATCACCTTCTGGCGAAAAGCGGCACAGAGATCGAGTGCCCCCTGCTGTGGGCAACTCTTCCCATGAACGCAGATCAACACCAGTTTTTGATAGGGCCGGGTCATCGCATTATTCTGCGTTGTGCAAGAGGCGAGTGATGATGGAGCGGAACAAACCCTCATCCCAGAACATCGGATCGATGATCTCCCATTGCAGAAGCCCCTCGTTATCGATGGCCAACAGTAGGGTTCCTCCGTGTGATCCGAGGTGCCGTTCGACGACTCCGGCTTCGATCCCCGGCTGAACACCGTAGGACCAGCCGAGACGATTTTCTACGGCGATTGCGGTCATTGCTGCCGCTTCCGTCTCCGCACGAGGACTGCGCAGGACTGAACTGATCCAGACGACTCTGAGGCCGGCGGAGGAGTACTCCAACTCCAGTTTCTTGAGCAAACTGATGAAGCGAGATTGGCGGCTGGTCGCTCGATTTGAATCACAGAAGAGACGCAGTTCCACTTTCTTCCCTGGGTCATTTTCTGGAGGTGCTTGGATCCAACTCAAGCCAGCGAGAGAGGGCGCCGGTTTTCCGTGGAGGACATCGATACGATGTGACATCGGTAGAGATTGGAAGTCGAGGTAAGTCTTGGTCGCCATCGAGATGGTCTCGCCGGAGTTGACCCGCTCGGCGAGTTTCTCATTGAAGGATAGCAAGGCCTGAAGAGCCGCCTCCTTTTCTCCCATCGCCAACTGGAAAAAGCCCTCGTAGAAACCGGCTCGGTCCGCCATCAAGCGGAAGTCCGACTCCTTGCCTGCCGGGACCTGCCACTTCTGATCGGAATCGGGCAGGGAGATCTCTCCGCCGAGGGCTCCCGCCTCCAGCACCGGCCCCCAGAGGCGCCACAAGTCGCGCCCCTGACGAAGGATGCCCAGATGACGATGAGCCTTGTGGGTGAAGTAGACCAGGTGTGGCAGAAACTTCGTTCTGGGATGATCTTTGAGGGCCAGATTTCCGGCAGTCATCATCTCGCGATATCTCTCGGCGATCTCCAGCGCCTCGATTTGTTTGATGCGAATCTCGTCAGCATCTTCGAAGGAAGTGTCGAGCTGTAATGCTCTTTTGAATGCGTCGGCGGATTTTGAAGCGTTTCTCGACTTCAACAAGCAATCTCCGAGGATCACCTCCGCTCGGCAGCGAATTGCTGGTGAGATCTTGGCAGCGAGCGCTCTCTCGATGTTTCGCACCACTTCGTCGAGGTAGATGAGTTGCTCGTCGAGTCGCTGTTGCGCGGTCAACTGAGCACCGAAGATCTTGGCTTCTTCATTCAATTCACCGAGGTGTCGATCGACATTGAGAATCAGCATCCGGCCGAGGTCGCAGGCGACGGTCGGGAATCCGGGGCTATCGCCGTGGTTGGCGATGTACTTGCGTCCTGCGGCGATGCCCTCATCGAGAATCAAGAAAATACGAGGGAGATCATCGCGAGTCAGGGTCCGAGGATCGGGAATCGATTGCAACTGGGCAGCGACCAGCGCCGCCAGTTCCTTGGCCGTTGCATTCTCCTGAGAGTCGTCGGAGTGGGCAGCGGTGTCCTCGGGGGTGGCTGGATCCTGCCCGTGAAGGAGAGACGCTGGCAATTGAATGGCACAGCAAGCCACCAGGATGATCGCGCCGATCGCACCACGACCCAGAGTGACAGATAGAGGGGATTCAGCGATGGGAGTGCCGAAGAGTCGGGAGAAGTCCATTTCAAAGCCTTCCAGCGGGTCATTTTCAGGGGTTGCAAGGAGCGGCCTTCGCAACCGGAGAAAGGGATTCACGATCTCAGGTCGGTTCCCCTGGAAAGGGTATCACATCGGCAGGTTTGTTCGGAACCGGACCTTTTGCAGCGGGGAATATCGAATCGAGTCGGGAGGTCCTGCTGAAGGAATCGTCCCTCGATGGTAAGATAATGACGGAAGAGGCCTTTCTCTGAGCCGTTGAAAAAGCCTGGAGATTTGGCAAGCACAGCCCCCCTCACCCGGTGAGTGGGAAGAAGCGGTGGAGGGTTCGGGAGCGGAACAGAGGATTCCAGTCGGTCAGACGCTGGATCGATCGCTTTACTTTCTGGGGCGGGATGATCTGGCCCAGATGAATGGAGAGGAACGGATCATGGTCACTTTCCTGGCCTCAGGGTTACTCCTGATTCAATGGATGATCTCGGGGCAGGAGGCCCCTCCACAGAGTCCTCCGCAGAGTCCTCCACAGAGCCCAGCACCGGTAGAGCAACAGGCGGACCAGCCTGAAAGTGCCATCACCTCACCGATCACCCTGATCGGAAAGGAAGCACCGGAGTTGATCCTCTCCGATCTCTCGGGCAACAAGTTCGACCTCTCCAGCCTGTCCGATCAGATCGTCGTGATGGAGTGGACCCTGCCAGAGTGTCGTTTCGCCCGCCGCATCTATGCCCAACACAAAATGATTCCGATGATGCGTCGCTGGGGTAAGCAGGGCGTCCGGTGGGTCAGTGTCAATCCGGCATTTTTTGCCCATCCGGCGAAGGTCCAGCCCTGGATCGACAAGTACAAGGTCAAACATCCCTACCTTTTCGATCCTTCGGGGCACTGTGCCGAGGCGTTCGGGGTCAAGAATAGCCCGACCTATATCGTGCTGGATCGGGGGGAAATCGTCTACCACGGGGCGCTCGACGATGACGTCTGGGGCATTAAAGCGGATCGGAAGCACTATCTCGATCAGGCGATCGGTCAGGTGGTCGAAGGAGTCCCGGTCGCCAACCCGCTGACTCGGACCTATGGCATGCAGATTCGAACTCGCAGGACCGAGGATCTACGCCGGGCGGCCCTCAAGAAGATGCGCAAAGAAGCCCTCGAGCGTGAAGCGAATCCAGTTACCCCGCCCGCGGAGGTGGAGTCTTCCGAGGGGGAGGGCCGCGAGTGACTTTGGCTGCGAGTGACTTTGGCTGCGAGTGACTTTGCCCGCAGTGACTTTGTCCGCAGTGACTTCTTCTGCCATCCTCTCTCTCCGAGAAAATTCTAGCCGCTTCCACACCTTGTAGGAGGCCGTTATCCTGCTGCCGGGATTCACGCTCAAGGAAGCGGAGTTCGGGGGGGACTGGATCAGTGCTGTACTGGGTCGGGCAACAATTCGAAAGCCTTTGGGGACCGATGCGACTGCTCCAGTCGCATCTGGTGCTGTGCACCTTGGGTGCGATGTTTGCGGCGGTTGGGTCCTTTTTGGTGCTACGCCGATGGGCGGGTACTCTACCTCTCGATCGTGGTCGAGAGCATGCCGCCCAGGCGACAGAGGCGATCGGCAAACCGACCGGTGCCGGCGCTCTGTTCATCCCCGTCACCGTCCTGGTGGCCTTGCTGGTGAGCCCATGGGACCCCTTCCGCGCGGTGATCTTACTTTGCGTGCTGCTGGCCATGGCTGCCGGGTATCTCGATGATCGATCGCCCAATTCTTGGGGAAGGGTGCGCAAGGGCCTGATCGATCTGGCGATCTCGATGGTGGTCGCCTGGGCGATGATCGGTGGAGAATCGTCGATCGAGATCTGGTTGCCCTTCTTCGCCCCGAAGATGGGGCCGGAAGCGCTGCTCGATGGAACCACCGGGATGTTGGCGCCGATCTTGTGTCAGCCGTGGCAGTACGGATGGATGGCTACGATGCTGCTGTGGTTCTCCATCAATAGCACCAACTGTTCCGATGGGGTCGATGGACTCTCGGGGAGTTTGCTGTCACTGGCCCTGCTAGGACTGGGTGGGGTTCTCTACGGCGTGGTCGGGCACATCGACTCGGCGCATTACCTGCTCGTTCCCTTCTACGAGGATGGAGCCAGCTGGGCGGTGGTGGTCGCCACCACTCTCGGGACGCTGGCGGCCTACCTCTGGTTCAATGCTCATCCATCTCAATTGATGATGGGAGATGCGGGTTCTCGGGCGCTGGGATTGTTGTTGGGAGTGTTCGTGCTGGCGACGGGGAATCCGTTCCTGCTGCTGGTGGTGGCGCTACTGATCCTCGCCAATGGAGGCACCGGTCTGTTCAAGATCGGGTTCATCAAGTACCTCAAGCTAGACCTCATCCGCATCCGCTGCCCGCTGCACGATCACTTCCTCAAGAATTGTGGTTGGTCGAGCAGCCAGGTGCTGGTCAGGTTTGTCATCCTGCAGGCCGTGTTGGCACCATTGCTGATCGTGATCCTGCTCAAGGTGCGCTGACCGAGGGGATGGGACCGGTGCCACGGCAGAAAAGGTTGGCTGGCGGCTGGTGAATTCGGTCGCACGGTTGTTGCTGGAACTTCACATCGATCGCTTTTTCCCTCAGCAGAGAGAGCCCTGGCAAGCGGCGGAAGCGCGATCCTCACCGTCGTCGCCCGTCGAGATCGCGACCTCCTTCTCTGGGATCCGGGACCCTGACCAGGCGCTGGGTGGAGCAAAAGGAACCAGAGCGTCAGAGTCCAGAGCGACAGAGTCCACCACGGCGTTGATGTGCGTGAATTGATTCGACCGGCAGGAATCCAGCCGCAGAAATCCAGCAGTTGTGGGCATCGGATGGAACTCTATCGGATGGGTTGAACATCCAGGAATATGGCGGTTCAGCAGGGCGATTGGGGCTCGATTAGCAGCCGGAGAGATCGCACTCCAGGCTATCGGCTGCGGTCGGATCTGCGCCGCAGCCACTCTGGAGATTGGGCTCGGGAATGCCGGGGGAGTTGGGAACAAACAGGCTCCCTAACAGGAATACCGCATCGGCGACATTGACCCCACCATCGTCATTGATGTCGCCAGCATCTCTGCAGGAGAGGGGAGGCGATCCGGGGACAAACAGGCTCCCTAACAGGAATACCGCATCGGCCACATTCACTCCCGTGTCGCTATTGCAATCGCCTCGGATGAACTCATCGCCGACCGGGCATGGCACCGCCACCTCGATCAGCGCGAGGCCATTGATGTCATGGTCGAAGGTGCCGAGGAAAGTTTCGTCGCCGCTGACGTTTACCGTGTAGGCGGAACGAGCGGTATCCCCCTGGACCCAGAGAAATGTATCCTGGTCCGCCAGGTAGGTCAGGGTGCGGATCGGTTCACCAGAGAGCTGGGCAGAGATGTTGATGCTGGTCGTATCGCAGCTGTTGGAGCCAGGCGCAGCGGAAGGCTCCTCAAAACTGGCGAGCTCTCCGGTGACATATCCTCCCGAGGCGCGGAAGATGGCTCCGCCGGAGCCCAGGCTGAGACTGTCGCCGCCATTACTGCCAGGGTACTGACACAGATCGGTCGGGCCGCCGGTGATGGTGCTCAACTCACACAAGTTTGAACTTCCGGTACTCAGTTGATTGGTGATGGCGCGAATCTCGCCAGCGGAGTTGAAATCAAGGTCGTTGAAGTCGAGTACGGTAAATCCGACGATGGCCAGCGTATCGTCGATGGGATTGTATTCCATCAGCCAGGGGTTGGGCAAAGGAGAGGGGGGAAGGGAGGTCAGCGTCAGCATGTACCAGTTGCCGCTGGTGGGGTGAACCGCGATCCCACGAATCCCATCGATCTCGATGGCTCCGGGAATCGACATGGCGAACGCCTCTTCGACCTCGAGGGTGAGAGGGTTGACGCTTCGCACCACATCATCTTGATCGGAAACGGTCAGCCAACGAGTTTCGAGGCAAAACTGGGCTTCGACGCCTGTGGGAGCCAAGGCCACCCACAAGGTGAGAAGAGAAAGCACACCCAGGATCCGACGTGGACAATTCCGTTGCATGACTCGCTCCTCTGATCACCGCCAAGGAAAGGCCGATAACGGCACTTTCGCCTTCAACTCGGACTACTTCAAGGCTTTCTGAAGGGACTTCTCCAGCTGCTCATAACTCTGATAGCCCGCGTCTCGGCCGACCACATTACCCTTGCGGTCGATGAAATAGACCGTCGGTAATCTCTTTAGATGATACTGCTGAAATCCCACTCCATCGCCCCGGATCAGCATTCTCTGCTGTAATTCGTTCTCCTGAACGAACTCCCGGATGCGGGTCCGGCCGTCATTGTCAGCATTTATTGCCAATACCTCGACATTTTTGCTCCTGAAGTCCTTCTGGATCTTGCTGAGGTGCGGAGACTCCGCACGGCAGGCACCTCACGAATAACCCCAGAACGCCACCATCAAGGTCTTCCCCTTGAAATCGGACAGGTTCACCATCTTCCCGTCGAGACCTTCAAGGGAGAAGTCGGGGGCCGGCTTTCCCATCATCTTCTTTGCCCGGACATCTGGATCGAGCGGTTGGGATGCGATCTTTTTGCTCGATTTGAGCAGATAAGCGACCTCATCCACGACTTCAGCAAGGGGGCCCTTCTTGTGGTCCTTCTGTCCCTTCTGGAACATCTTCTCCGCCATCTCGACCGCCGCCAGCGACATCCCCTTGCGCAGGACTCTCACCACCGGGGCGAGGAATTCATAGGCTGCTTCGACCTGCTGTGATTCCTCCTCCTCGATCAGTCCCGCTTCCAGTCTCTCGACTCGCAAACTGCGCTCCTCGGAGGTGGCGTTCTCTTCATCTCCACGCAGCAAGGTGGCTGCCCATTCTGCTCGCTTCAGCGACCCGCCGGCATTCAGGTACAACGTTTCCTTGAACGCACTCAGGCGCAACGCTCTGGCGCCGCCGCGGATCTGGATCTGGCCTCCGGCCAACTGGCCCGTCAGGATCAACTGCCCATCGTCGTCGACTGCTTCGATTCGTTCGACCGAGATTTGCCTTCTCAACCCGACTGGGGTACCAGCGGCCCAGCCCAGTCCAGCCCCCTCGGATCCCGCCCCGTGGACCGAGAGCAACATCTCCATCACTGCAGGGGAAAGGGGATCGAACAGTTCCGGTCTCGGTTTGCTGGAGCCGCGAATCAACATCGAGCCGATGGGGAATCCGCCCGGATAGGTGCCATTGGAAGCGGTCGCACGCCAGACCCAGCGGTTTCCACCGGGTGCGGGGATCTGGAAGATGGTGACCTCGAACTCAAGAACCTCTTCTCCGCGGCTTCTCTCGACCTTCCAGACCGCCTTCGCCGAAGGATTCGGATCATCTTCATCGCTGCCAGCCTGGGCTGGAAGAGAGGTGGGTTGGAGCAGAGACAGCAACAGGGATGCGAGTAGTACGGTACTCAGATGAGTCTTGAGCCGTTCAAATGTCATACAGATCACTCCTCGTGGCGGAAAATCGCCAGATGTGTCGAGAATTCTGGAAAGCCCCGAAAAAATCAGTCGGACCTGGAATCTCTCGGTCCACGGCCCGAATTCACGGTAATCTCCGCCCCCCTGAGGCACAAGTGGCCGCCTCCGCCAGATTCACACTGGTTTACACCGTGGAAGCCTATTACACTGGAGGGAGTACGCGGGGGGACAGGGCCCGATCGGGGATTCCATGGGGGATTCTTGAATTTGAGTCGTCCTCAAGATATTGGCTGGTCCACTTCATCCCGGAACCAGCGCTGAACCTCTCGAGAGGAGGCTCGATTTGTCGAACCGAATGAGCAGTTTTCTAGGACTGGCCTTTTTGCTTCTCTTCACACCTGTCGCTCTAGGCGTGGCCTTTGCCGCAGATGACGACGGTGGGCTGCGCAAGCCCCTCGATCTACCTGCCGGTGGAGCGGGTGATGATGATGAAGAAGAAGATGCTCCGGAAGCGATTCGCTTCTACGGATCTGAATTCGAAGGAGATACTTTCGTCTTCATCGTGCCGGCCTATGGCTTCTGCGGTGAGACTGACATCTTCGACATGATTCGCCAGGAAGTTTCGACAACTCTCAACCAACTCTCGGCATCGGTCGACTTCGCCGTAGTGGCGTACAACTCGACCACCTACATCTGGCGTCCCGACTGTTGTCACGCCTCACCCGGTCACAAGGCATCGGCTCAGGCATGGATGGGTACGCTCGCTCCGATTGAGAACCACTGTCTCCTCGACGCTGCCCTCGCAGGTCTTGGTCTGGCCCAGCAAGCTTCGGGTGCCCACAAGCAGGTGATTATCTGCGGTGCTCGTGAGCCGTACTGCAACGGTGCCGGCGGTGGAAACTACGCAGATATCTGTATGGAGTCGATCACGGCAGCCAACTTCGAGAACCTGCCGGTTCACACGATTTACTTCACAAGCTCGTTCTATTCTGGTGAAGAGCAGTTCTACGTGAACCTCGCCGCCATGAACGGTGGAACTTTCCGTCAGGTCGACTACTAGACCTCGACTGTTCGCACTCGACACAAAACAGGATGATGCAGGCCCCAAACGCGAAAGCGTTTGGGGCCTTTTTTTCTACTCACACTGGCGACTGGAGGGTCCGTCGGATCGCCAGCATCCTCGGCGACCGCTCGCCAGGCTCACTGCCGGAACCCTCTGGCTTCGGGTGTCACCGTGGATCGGATCGGATATCCTCCGAGGCATAGGGCCGCCAGAGGGTGAGGCGATCCCGGGAGGACTTCCATGAGTGAAGTGGAACAAAGGTTCGAGTTTCCGGAACCACCGCAGTCTCCAGATTTCCCCGATCTGGAAACTCAGATCCGAACATTCTGGGATGACAACTCCATCGAACAGAAGGCCCTGGCACTTCGCCAGGGAGCGGAACGCTTCGTCTTCTTCGAGGGACCTCCTACCGCCAACGGCATGCCTCACCCTGGTCACGCACTGACCCGTGCGATGAAGGATTTGTTTCCCCGCTACCAGACGATGCGAGGTCGCCTCTGCGAGAGAAAGGCGGGCTGGGACACCCATGGATTGCCGGTCGAGACCGAGGTTTGCAAGGAGATCGGAATCCACTCGAAGGATCAGATCGAGGAGTACGGCATCGAGCCGTTTGTCCGGCGCTGTCAGCAATCGGTATTTCGCTATGTCCAGGAGTGGGAGTCACTGACCCGTAACATCGGTTTCTGGGTCGATCTCGATGAAGCCTACGCCACATACCATCAGAGTTACGTCGAAAGCGTTTGGTGGGCACTCAAAAAATTGTTCGATCAGGGGCTGCTCTACCAGGGGGAAAAGATCGTCTGGTGGTGGGCTCAGGGGGGCACTGGGCTCTCCGCCGGTGAAGTCGGGGAAGGATACAGGGAAGTGGATGATCCGAGCGTTTTCGTTCGGATGCCACGATTAGATGATCAAGGTCAAGCGGACGGGGTCGACTTCGTCGCATGGACCACCACGCCCTGGACTCTCATCTCGAATCAGTTCATCGCAGTGCATCCTGAAGTGCAGTACAGCACCGTCAAGGATGCCGAGAGTGATCAGAGGTTCATCGTCGCGACCGACTTGGTCGAGAAAT
The DNA here is from genome assembly GCA_963694575.1 of Planctomycetes bacterium UBA1146. GTDB lineage: Bacteria > Planctomycetota > UBA8108 > UBA1146 > UBA1146 > QNYK01. The sequence continues at coordinate 24,450 of CAVOEM010000009.1, forward strand.
TGGCGACCAAGTGGAAGATGGAACTGAGCATCGAAGAAACCGTGGCGGGAGCTGACCTGGTCGGCACCCGTTACCGTCCTCCCTTCGACGGCTACTGGAAGCAGCATGGTGAGAGGGTCGCTGACCTGGTGGAAGGCGGCGAAGTTTCTCTGATGTGGAGAGTGGTCGCGGCTGATTTTGTGACCACCGAGAGCGGCAGTGGTGTGGTGCACCAGGCGCCGGCCTTTGGTGAGGTGGATCATGAGGTCTTGCTCGCCGAGAGAGCAAAACTGGCAGATCCTGAACTGCTGGATCTGCTCTGTGCGGTCGAACCGGACGGTAGTTTCGGGGAGATTGCAGGAGAGCAGTTCCACGGACGCTGGGTCAAGGATTGTGACAAGGAACTGATCCGCAAGTTGAAGGAAGAGGGGACGCTCCTTCACCAGGAAGTGTATCGCCACGATTATCCCTTCTGTCCGCGGGCGCGTGAGGACGCGTTGATCCAGTACCCGCGTCGATCCTGGTTCATCCAGACCACTCGATTCGTCGACCAGATGCTGGAGAACAACCAACAGATCCAGTGGCAGCCGGAGCACATCCAGGACGGAAGATTTGGTAAGTATCTCGAATCGAATGTCGACTGGACCCTCTCGAGAGAGCGGTTCTGGGGCACACCACTACCGATCTGGGTCTGCGAGAAGACTGGACAGATGGAAGCGATCGAGAGCTACGATGATCTGCTCTCGAAATCGGACGTGGTGGGGCAGGAAAAGTTCACCGAGGCCAAGCAGGCGGATCCAACCCTCGATGACCACCTGAGAGTCCATCGCCCCTACATCGATGCGGTCCACTACGCCTCTCCTTACTCGGAGGGCGCGAGGATGCGAAGAGTGCCGGATGTCATCGATTGCTGGTTTGATGCCGGCTGCATGCCCTTTGCCCAGTGGGGATTCCCCCATCAAAATGTCGACCGTTTTTCAAGCCAGTTTCCAGCAGACTTCATCAGCGAGGCGATCGATCAGACTCGCGGGTGGTTTTATGCATTGCTGTCGATATCGACCATCCTGTTCGGCCCGGAGGGGGCGGCACACGGAGATGAGAGGGTCCCGGAGGAGGCGTATGCCAGCTGGCCGCATCCATTCAAGTCCTGCATCGTCCTGGGCCACTTGCTCGGCGAAGACGGCCTCAAGATGTCGAAGTCGCTGAAGAATTACAGGACTCCCGATTACATCTTCGAGAAGGAAGGTGCAGATGCGATGCGCTGGCTCTTCTATGCCGGCCAGGCGCCTTGGACCAGCCTTCGCTTCAAGGAACAGGCGATCACCGAGGGGCAGAGAGAGTTCTTGCTGCGCCTGTGGAATGTCTATTCCTTTTTCAGCATCTACGCCCGCATCGATGGCTGGCAACCGACCGGCGATCTGAGGGCGGCTCCCGGGCCCGATGTGAAACTTTCTGAGCTCGATCGCTGGGTCCTGGCAGAGTTGAATGCCACGGTCGATCAGGTTCGAACTTCGCTCGATGATTTCGACAACTTGACCGCTGCGACTGCTTTGAATGATTTCGTCGACGCACTATCCAACTGGTATGTACGCCGTGGCCGTGATCGCTACTGGAGTGAAGGGATGAATGCCGACAAGGAAGCGGCCTATTCGACCCTCTATCACTGCCTGGTGACCACCACCATGTTGGCTGCACCGTTTGTTCCTTTCATCACCGAGCACCTCTACGGCGCGCTGGTCAAATCCAGAGGTGGGGACTGGCCGGAATCTGTTCACCTCTGTGATTACCCGGAATCTGAATCTCAACGCTGTGATGACGCCTTGTGCAGTCGCATGGCGATGATCCGTGAGATTGCATCCCTGGGACGGGCTTGTCGTTCGCGTGAAAAATTGAAGGTGCGGCAACCACTTCCGGCGGTCCGTATCGTCCTGGCGAACTCTGCGATGGTTGCAGATCTGGCGGCAGATGCAGATCTGATCTCGGAGGAGTTGAACGTCAAAGGGGTTGAGTTTGTTGAGGACGCTTCTGAATACGTGTCGTATGAGGTGAAGCCAAACTTCAAAACCATCGGGCCACGATTTGGTTCCGATGCTCGAGCCATCGCCGGAGCTCTCGCAAAACATCAGGATCCAGCGGCTATCGTCCGTTCCGCAGCAGCAGGTGAATCGATTCCTTTGACTCTGAACGACGATCGAGAAGTGCTCCTCGAGGCAGCGGATCTCGATGTCAGGGTGCATCAAAAGGATGGATGGAGTGCTGCAGAGGCTCGCGGCGTGGTGGTGGTACTCTCGACCGAAGTGACTCCTGAACTTCATCGCGAAGGGTTGGTCCGCGAAGTCATCAGCCATGTTCAGGGGATCCGTCGTGATCTAGATCTGAAATACGATCAACGTATCCGTCTGTTCGCTTCTTTCGAGGGTGACCTGGCTCAAGCGATTGAAGAACATTCAGAACATCTACGAAAAGAAACTCTGACAGTAGAGATCTGCCCGCTAACTACCGAACCTGATTCGATTCGAGAAATCGAGATTGATGGTTTCTCCTGCAGAATCGCTGTAGAGGCTCTTTAGTGATTAGTGCGAGTGGCTTACGTTTGGTTGCGACGAGCCTTCTTGTTGCCAGTGCACGGTAGTGACCAGATGACGAGAGGTGATGCGAATGTCATGGCACGAGAACCTGGAACAGGCAAGAGCCACAGCAGCAGTCGACGAACGGCCGATCCTCATCATCCTCGAGGCGCCTGGCTGACTCGGGTGTAAGCGCCTGGATGCCGTGACGTATCCAGATCCACAATTCACTTCCGCACTCGATGCCCTGGTCGCTCCGATTCGCATCAACATCGCCGATCGCCACGAGGACTTCCGCGATGCTGCGGTGATGACCAAAATCCCTTTCTCGCCACGGTTTCGTCTGTTCAGTAGCGATATGAAAAGACTGTTGCGGGAATGGACCGGCTGGATGCCGACTGCCGAACTGGTCGCTGAGTTTTACATCGCACGTGGTGTCGATCTGCTGGAACGCAAGGATCCTTCCGGTGCGGTGGAGCAGTTCGATGCAGCGCTAGCGGTGGCCGAGGGCGGTCCAGCAACGGCTGAGATCCTCTATCGGCGTGGGATGGCGGCATTCATCGCCGGTAAGTTTGACTGGCAGCCACTCAGGCGAGACTGGAATCGGGTGGTCGAGGACCATCCCGGGTCTCGCTGGGCAAGCCACGCATCTGTCATCGAGGATGCGCCGCAGTGATCGGTCGATGGTGGCGTTGCTGTAGTCTTCAACTCGGCATAGCAGTGGAGAAACGCGCTATTCTTCAGGTTTCCTTGCGACCATGATGAGTTTTGGGCCGAACAGTAATGCGGGACTGAGAATCTCCTTCTGGATCGACCGCTTCAACGATTTCGAGGTCTCGAAGCGGCGATTACGCCACATGCGTCGAGTTCCCCACCACACCAGTGGAAACATCAGTGGTGCCAGTAAGATCGAGTTCAGCGAATATCTCGTGGCCTCGACCCCCAGGACATCGAGTCCGACATGGGTCAGGTAGAACCTCAACTGGAACGCATTGATGAGGAAGACATGGCCGTAGTAGGTGTCTTCTCCATAGGTCTTCGACCCACCCCAGTATCCGTGGGATTCGGTCACTAACCATCTCCGAGGGCGCGGATGGCCCGACAGCATGGTGTCGACCCTCGCAGAGAGAAACAGGATGTTCGGAGTGGTCACGATGAGAACTCCGCCTGGTTTGAGAACCCTGGTGAGTTCTGCCAGTACGGACATCTGGTTGTCGACATGCTCGATGCCTTCCGAGTGAAGGACACCCTCGAAGGAGTGGTCTTCGTATGGAAGAGGGGTGGTCATGTCACATGGAGTGCAGGTGAAACCGTTGGCTCGGGCCCGGTCGGGAAAGAGGTCGGCGCACTCCACCTCGAAACCTGAATCGACCAGATTTTTGGCGTTGACTCCGTCGCCAGAGGGGATGTCGAGAATCTTGCCGGAATCGATGTACTTGCGAAACATCTGACCGACTTCATTGCGGATATGTCCGTCATGTTTGAGACGCTTTAGCAGAGCCAAGTTGGAGATTTCCTTACATCAGAGTTCTGGAGAAGGCCTGTGTGCTGGCGCACCGGAATGATCTCAGGAAAGGAACTGTATCGTCAATGGGTATCGCCACACCTCGCCCTGATTTGCCTTCGCGCTGCCGATCCGTGGCAATAAGAAGTGGCAGATGACGAGGGCTGCCAGCAGTGGAATCCCGATGAACTGGAAAATCCCAAGAAACCGTAGATGGCACTGGAGATGAGCCAGTTGGCGACCATTCTGCCGTGCTCATCGAGGGATGGGAATTCCTGGATCTCTGTCCGATGATGGGAGCGACGAAACCTGCGTTGGGAACGAGGGAGCCGGAAAACAGCGAGAAATGGCGAGACATCGCCGATTCTCCGGCGCTCTTCTCCTCGAAACCATCCTCGATGGAAGAAGCGGGATCCCCTGCTGTCGATTCTTCATACCCAGGAACCACACCTGAATTGAGAACCACACCTGAATTGAGAACCACACCTGAATTGAGAACCACACCTGAATCGAGCGGACCACCGCCCAGTTCTATTCGGGGGACTTCTCAGGGGCAGCCATTGGTCGGTTGGTCGCAGCCCAGTGCGTCTTCGGTGGGATCTTCACCACACACGTCGGGTCCCGGTGGCGCCGGGGGAGTGGTTCCGCTGAAGAGGCTTCCGAGCATCGAGATTCCGTCGCCGATGTTGAGATCGCCATCATCGTTGGTGTCACAGGAGTCGTGGCAACCAGGAGCTTCACCACCGGAGAAGAGGTATCCGAGCAGGAAGATCACATCGCCGATGTCGAAGTTGCCATCGCCATTACACAGTCCTCTGCGAAAGGTGGGAGGAGGTGGGGAGGTCGGCGGAGTCGCCACCTCGACCTCGATGAAGGGCACCGCAGAGGGGGAGTGGACCCCGAGGATCGCAGTGCCAGATTCCGGTCCAACATCCGCATCAAACCCGAAATTGTAGAGGAATCCCCAGCGGATCGGATTGGCAGTGGCCCCGCTGGAATGATCGGTGGTGGACCAGGTGATCGATTCTGCGTCGCGTTCGGCGCTCCAACTCTCGTTGGAAAAGGACCAGCTGTGAATCGTGGGTGCAAAGAAATCGATATTGCTGACCTCGACATCGGAAGCGACCGGAATCGAAAAGGACCCGACATTACGACCCATGTCATGGTTGTACAGTGAGTACTCGTAGTGCCATGTGCCGTCTCCATTGTCGGTAACTTTGTGGGCCAGGTAGCAGCGGCCATCGATGGCTGGGAATGGTTGCACCGTCTCGATGGAGGCTCCGGGCCAGGCCGCTTGCACCGTGCCTAACTGGCTCGGGGCGGACATATTCATCGACCAGTTGCCACCCGGGGTCCCGGAGACACCGATCGGTTCCCAGGCATGATTGGTGGTGTGGTCGATGTCACCTGGATGGACCACCGACACCTCGGAGATCCAGATCGAGCCGGGGTGCAACGATGGATCGAGATCGTCATCTTCAACCGAGAGACGTTCCTCCACCTGGTCCCAGGGTCCCGAGTCGGACTGCAGGTCTGATCCTTCGTAGATGAATCCGCCACTCCACGGATCGATCTCACTACGTGGCCCCATGGTATTCTGGTTGGCATTGCCGCTGGCGCCATAGGTGTCGGAGCAACCGACACCAGTATAGGTACTGGTGGGACTGGGGTTGCAGCCGAATCCGCAGGCGTTGGCCTGGGCCGAGGACCAGCCATGCTTGACCCAGGAGCCGCCGATCTGGATCAGACGATCGGCGTCGAGGCGAAACATGTTGAAGGCCATCATCGGGTGTCGTGGATCGGGGTTGGCAAACCAGTCGAGTGGTTCGGTTCCCCCGTTACACATCACCGACTCCGAGCCAAAACTGGCCTGGGACCCCTCGCGACCGACCATCACCAGGTTGTTGGAATCACCGATGATCAGATCCTGGCCCGAGTTGGGCACCGGTGCCGTGTCGTAGATGCGAAGACACCACTCCTCGAGCATTCCCGTTTCACCTGTGATCTCATCGGAGACTGTGAGGGTCCAGTTACCGATGGGGTAGGCACCCTTGAAAGATGATAGATCTCCCAGCGGTTGCATCCATCCACCTGAATCGTACGGCGGTTGGTTGGGAGAGCCACTTTGCCACCAGGTCAGATCGATTCCTCCGGCAGCACCGGTGGGTTGATCATGAAGTGTCACGGTGATGCCATCGGGAGAAGTGAGTTCGATCCGCAGTTGGCTGGCATCGGGATGATTGATGTGAGCCTCGACTTGAAGATCCCACAGTATGGTGGCGGGATCACCGCTGATGTTGATGAAGGACTCGATCGGTTCGTCGGCGTCGGGAATCATCACCAGAGGTGCGCTACAACCCTCGAGAGTGATGGGGCCGGTGACGGCGGTCGACTCGCAGAAGGATGCTCCCTGGGCACCCCCGATGATGGGAGTGGCACATACTTCGACGATCGTCTGAATGGCGGGGGAATCGATGACTGCGGTGACGATGTCTCCGGAGGCAAAGGGACCCTGAACCTCCACCTGAACCGAACCTCCGGTGCCCGCAGTGAAGCGAACCGCATCACAACTTCCAGAGAGGGTGGCCGAGGCATCGATGGCGGCGCTTCCTGGTATCGAATCGAGGGTCAGTTCACTGATCAGTGCGGGTACGAATTGTAAGGAAAAGGTGCCGCTTCCCGCATCGTTTCCGCCCCAGCCGCCGATTCGAAGGTGCAGTTCTTCGCCCCCGGAAACCTGCAGCGCCTCGACGATGGAAGCGTAGGGCGAGCCGGAGCCCTGAACCAGGCAGCCGGTTTCATCTCCACTACATGCGATCTCGATCATCGATGCACAATTTCCGGAGTAGATGACCAGATCGGAATCAAAATCGATATCGCCACAGGTACTGACGGTGAGGTGACCCTCGTCGGGAGCGGTCCAGCGGTACCAGAGATCCTGGTTCATCACTCCGAGAGCATTGCAACCGGTGGCATTGCTGTAGGGATCGCTACTACTTGTTGCACTGGTGGTATCGATGGGATTGTCGCCGAGAAAGGCCAGTACCGCTCCG
>CAVOEM010000010.1:0-29875 GCA_963694575.1 Planctomycetes bacterium UBA1146
TGAGCACTGGCCTGGGATGTAGGTCAGGGCTTCAGGGATGTAAAATCTGTGAGCGACAGTGAACGATCAGCAGCCGCCCGTGAGTGAGCAATCGAGTAGGTCGGAACTGGGGTCCAGTCCACAGGAATTCGGTCCCGGAGCTGGCGGTGGGGGTCCACTCACGAACAAGTAATTGAGCAGGTAAATCGTATCGGAAATGTCGACCCCGTCATCGTCGTTGGTATCTGCAGAATCCATGCAAGTGGGGACAGGTCCGTCGGCGAAGAGCCAGTTGACTATGAAAAGGGCATCTGCCAGATCGACTCCCGGGTCACTGTTGGTGTTTCCACGCTTGAATCCGGGCTGATCGAGGAACTCGATGACACCATTCTCAAGGATTGGGATGATGGAGAGTCCATCAAAGATGACGTAGTTGACTGCCGGACCGGCGCTGCAGTTGGGGTCGTTGGGGGGGCATGACGGCAGCAGGTACGAGCCGTCGAAGACGATTTCAGTGGTGGTTCCCAGCAGAGCTGGATCCGCAAGGGTTCCAAACTCCAGTCGCAGCAGAGTCTGATCGTTGCTGGGAGGCAACACCTGGCCACCGTAGGGACCGAGGAAATCAAAGATGGCGGAGAAGGTCGCCAACCCCACTCCAGGGGCCACGTCCGCATCCATCGCCGGGTAGAACAACTCGATGCCACCCATCGCACCTGGACCTCCGGGGAATGTCGAGTCGAGGTCCAATCCCGAGTACCACCCGTGAGCGGTCGCAGGCTCCTGAAGGGTCAGGATGGTGTTGTCATAGGAGAGGGAAATCTGGAATCCCTGGATCTCATCGGCGGCGTGGTCGTAGCGTACCGTCGCATTGACGTTACCTCCGGGTGAAGTGGCGAGATTGCCGAAGTAGAACCGATGGAGGTTATTGATGGTGACCGATCCATCGATCAATTGAGGACTCACCGAGGCGCCGCCAGCGGAGAGTATATTGAGCACGGGGGGATCACCCAGTTCGTCGCTGAACTGAACCGGAATCACCTGTGGCAGGGAATTGGCATCGATGGTGAAGACCATTCTCAGCAGTGGGTTCTGGTCGGTGGGCGAGGAGGGTAGTGACGAGGGTGGATCCGTCAGGCTTCCATATTCAAAGATCACTCCCGCCAAGAAGGTCCCGGTGACGTTGTCGATGGTAAAGCCGGCGAAATCCGGATCTGCACCAGAAAGCAATGTCGAGACCGCGGTGCCTTGAAAGTCGGCCGAGGTCAGGGTCAATTTGGCGGGATCGTACTGCAGTCCGCTGGCAAAGCCTTCGATGGCCTGGTCGTGCGTTGCGCTGATGAAGCAGGGGAGATTGGAATCTCCCGCATTTCCTGAAACGTGTTCGATGCTGAGTACATCCGCAGCCAGACCGATGGTCGGAATGCAAAGAGCCGGAATCAGCAAGATGGCGAGTAGAACTGGGAGGAATCGAAGCATCGGTGGTCTCTCCTGTTCATGAGGTGCTATCTGGCAACATCGCCGGATTTCAACATGCTTCTATCGTATCACCAGCACGGGCTTGTTCCACATCTGACAAGGATGCTGGTGGGCCTGGAAGTTGCCGGTAGGGATCCAATACCCGGAAAAAATTGGACTCTGAAGGTGAAATGCCTCCAGAGTCCGATTTGCCATGGATCAGTTTCGGTGTACCGACCTTCTGTCGGTCACCATCGGTCACTTACTGGGTGTCTGCATCTCCGTCACAGCCGATTCCGTCACCTGTGGTCGGATCGATTCCGGCGTTGGGGAACGGCGCAGCCGGAGGAGAACCACCGGCGAACTGGTAGTTGAAGACGCCTACCGCGTCTCCCACACCGATCTGCCCGTTGTCGTCGAGGTCGCAGCCGTCGAGGCAGGAAGGAGTGGCTCCACCCTGGAACAGGTACTGAAGGACGGCGATACCGTCAGCGATGTTGACGAGGCCCCCGTCACTGTTGCAGTCACCCCTGACGAAGGGATTGAAGTTCACGATGGTGATGGTTCCACCGACCAGATTCGGAGTCTCCTGGTAATTCCCGTCCACGATCACGTTGATGATCGGAGGAGTTCCCGCACTGGGCAGGAAATCCACTGGAGAAACGACAGGCTCCACCTGACCGGCGAGATCGCCGATGACGGCGAAGTTGATCAGCATGACCTCTTGGTCGTCGCCCACCGGAATGTCGACGGTAGTATCGAAAGCCATGATCAGTCCGGCAGCGATTTCGCCGGCAGCCATATTCGAAGATGTCTCGAGAAAGTCTGCATCGGCAGCGACCCCGGTGGCGGAGAGCCCCGTCAGGGAAAGGAGCGTTGCATCGTAGGACCCAGCGATCGACAGGCCATCGAGGGGGCGAATGGTCGAGATCAGGACCGGGATCGATGCGCTCTGAGCTGCGATTCCAGTTCCGCTACCGAACTTCATGTAGTTCGGGCTGATGATCGCGAAGTCAGCTCCAGAAGTAACTGGAGGTACACTGTTGCCGCTGATGACCACGAGAGTGCTGACTCCCGGTGTACCTGCAGTGCAGTAGCTGATGGATGCGATGTCTCCAACGCTTCCTTCCGCCTGGTAGTCGATATTGAGAAGTTCGAAGTTCATTGTCTCGCTCAAAGACGAGCAGCCAGTGAAACAGATTACCACTCCACTCATCACTGCATCTGCAGAGATATTGGTGGTCTCGAAGTCTGGCGGCGATCCGTTCTTCACGGTGAGTGAGTCTGCTCCCAGAGTGGCACTCAATGGGGTCAGTTCAGCAGGAGTGGAACACAGACTGAAACTCCAACCCTGAATTTCGGAGGGTTGCAGGACGTCTAATTTGGCAGTCGTGGTGAATGTCGATCCACCAAGGACATCTGCACTATCCATATGCATGAGATAATTTGGATCCTGTCCAAAACTATCACCATTGATGAAAATCATCATGGCCAGCATCAAGGTAGCAGTAGTTTTCCTGCGTAGAAAGTTACGCATGACACACTTCCTTTCGCTGGGCGGCATCGGGGGGCCGCCCAAGATCTCTGAGTTGAACACTTGCGATGGATCGCAGGTGCCGGGTACTGAATCACTAAATGGCTATTAACAGCCGGTGTCGTTGCTATCACACACTGGAAGTTGGTCCGCCGTAGGATCGGGACCGTCGTCAAATGGGCCAGGCTCTGGCGGCGTTGGGCCGAACTTGAAGAGCCAGTTCATTCCGAACACTGCGTCGGCAAGATTGATGACGCCGTCATCATTGGAGTCACAGGCGTCGGCGCAGAGGATGGGAAGTCCTGAAAACTGAGATGCGATCGTGGTGGCGGCATCGGCCAGATCCACCTTGTCATCGCTGTTGCAGTCGCCTCGCTGAAAGATCTCCTGGGGAACCACGACGACGCTGGTGCCGTTGCGCTGGAAATCCTGGACCGAGAGGTACTCGATGACCACGTTGTTGTAGAGGAGCACGCTACCGTTACCGTTGATGTCGTCACAGAAGTTGATCTCCTGGGCGAGATCGCATTCAGCGCTATCGTCCACGGTGACCTGGATGCTACCGACGAGCAGTTCTTCTGAAGTGGGCGGCAGCGTCTGTCCCTCGAATGGTGGCAGGGCGTCGAGCAGGATCGCCAGGATCATCTCGCCGCTCTCTCCATCCGAGCAATCGTCATCGACCTGGTGGTTGATGTATTCGGCTCCGACCATTTCTACGATGGATCCCTCAAGAGAAAAGGTGCCTTCTTCCAGTGTCAGGTCACAGTCGTAACAGATGGTGATCGTCATACCCTGGATCTGGTCATCCGGATCCGAGTAGCAGATACTCAAGGTTCCCGTTTGGCCGTGGTAAGCGTAGTTGCCGGAGTCCTGATCAAATTCGATCTTCGCGGTCATGACCGTGTTGTGTACCGGAGGTGGGTCGATTGCGATGCAGGTCATCGTGCCAGCCTCGAGTGAAGGGAACATCGATAGTCCACCGACGACGATGACATTGTCGAGGGGAGGAGTTCCGATGAATCCGTTGATCGGTGTCAACGAGGTCACAAGATCAGATTCGGGCAGGTAGATGATCTCGTTACAACCGTATCGATAGGTTGCGATGTGCTGATCGGTTCCCTGCGGGATCACCTGGCCGTCAAAGGGTGGCATGAAATCGAGCACCACTCCTACGGTTCCACCGTCGGAGTACAGGCTCATGACTTCGAACTCAACTCCGACCGATTCGGTGATGGTTCCCTCCAGTGAGATCTCCTGAAGTGTCAGATCATTGGCTCCATGGGCGATGGCGACAACGAAACCCTGAGCGGGCCCTGAACTGTTAGAGAGGAGGATCCGAGCATTGGTGGTCGACTGGCCGTCGGCGAGTACTGAGCTATCCTCGATCCGCAATTGGTCTGGTGGCGGAGGAGATATGGTCACCGTACCGTCGATCAGGTTCAGGCCGTCGATGGCGCCGATCGATAATCCTCCCTGGACGATGATGTTGTCCAGCGGCGGAGAGTTGAAAACTCCATCCACGAACTGTAACTGGGTGGTCAGCGGGACCGACGAGAAGGTCACGGGTGTGAAACTGAGGTGGGCAATACTGGTTCCGATGCCGGCGGGGATCTCCTGACCCTCGAACGGACTCTCGGTATCGAGAACCACACCAAGGGTCAGCCCCCCGGAGAGAATCTCTGCGACCACCAGTTCTGCGCCTATCGAGGCCACATCAGTTCCTTCCACCGTCGCTGCTGTTGGGTTCAATGTGGTGCCGTCGAAACCCACGGCCAGTACATAGCCTTGAGTTCCTACGTCACTGGTCAGTTCTACCGTCGCCGTAAAAGGCGCAAGGCCCTGGGTATTCGTATCCGTGATGGAGAGAGACTGCTGAGCCTGGACCGATTGGGTCAGGATCAAAACCGTCCACACCGCCACGAACACCTGTCTGAAACAGGTATTCATCTTCATCTCCTCTACTGGCCTCCTCAGGAGGCCCCCCCCCGCATGCAATTCATCCCCTTCATACCGGTGAGCCCGGTACGAATACTCTTCCCCTCCGGCCTGCTGCGGGGCAGGTGCGGAATGGTCCCTTCGATTGAAGGGTAACCCTAGTTTATTAACAAATGCGAGATTGTCAATCCAGTCAGATTAACAATCGATCTGGTCCAGGAAGGTGGGGTCTGGTCCAGAAGAGGGGTATGGGGCTGGAGGAGCCGCTGTACCGGTGAATAGGTGAAGCAAGGTATAGATGGGGTCAGAAATGTCAAGTTGCCCATCATCGTTGGCATCGCAGGAGTCCTGGCAATCGGGAGCAGTACCTCCGGCATAGATCCAGCTGGCGGTGAAGATGGCGTCTGCCAGGTTGACCGTGCCGCTGGAGTCGGAGTCTCCTCGGATGAAATCGGGTCCGTCACTGACGATCAGCAGCTGGAACAGCGTGTTGGTGGCCTGGCCGGCGAGCACCAGGGTGCTCCCGACGATCTCGAGGCCGGTGATGGCATTGTCGAGAATCTGCGGCGAGTTTCCCAGAGCCGTCAGCGGGAGATTGAAGTTGAGTGGGAATCCAAACTGGGAGAACTGACTGGCACTGGTGATGGCCCCGAGGTTTTCCACTCCACTGAGAAACGAGCCGTCTGAGAAGGTCGAGAGTCCTCCACCGAGCAGCAACCCGGAAGTACTCGGTGGGATGACGATTCCGAGCGGGTTGCCTTCGGATCCTTCGAGCGCTTCCATCCTGCGAATCTGTACCTGGCTCGACTCGGTGTCGAGCAGCAGCCAATCATCCGCTGCAGTATCGTAACTGACGGCACTGATGGCACTGGAGTTGGATGGGAACGAGCTGAGGGGGGAGCCGGTCAAGGGGTCGACGAAGGTGACCAGTCCACTTCCGGCGCGGCTCACCAGCAACACATCGAGGATCGGGTTGTATCCGATGCCACGAAGGTTGGGTAATCCGGTATCGATGGAGCGTTTCATATTCAAGTCAGAACCGAGTACGTGAATGACACCGCTGAACGATTCGGTGACGTAGAGGTCGTCCATCTCTTCATCGTAGGCCAGGTCTCTGGGTCGATCTCCGACGAAGGTGACGGAGTGGACCAGGCCGCCGGTGCCTTGGATCACCGAACAACTGGCAGATTCGATGATGTTGCCCACGATGCCCTGAACCTGGTACTGGTGAGTTTCATCCAGGGGAGCGGACGGATCTGACCAGGTCGTGGCAGAGCCAGGCAGGGTGTCGACGATGGCGCCATTTCTGGTGATCCTCAGGAGGCTGTAGAGTCCGCCTCCGCCGGGGCCACAGTTGCGCCAGTTGAGATTCACGGCACCCTCACCGTCGGCGAGACAAACCAGATCTGCCGGAGGGTAGATCGCCGGCTGAGTGGCGTTGATCTGCACCAAACTGGTGGAAGAGACCGCCAGCAGGCTCGACTGGGACGCGTTGTAACAGATTCCCAGCAGCGAGTTGAAGTTCAGCCCAGCGAATTCGATTCCAGAGCATTGCAGTTCTCCGCTGCCGATGGCGAGGGAGCGAATCTCCTGGATTCCCGCATCGAAGGCATTTCCGTAGGTGAAATCGAGATACCCGAGGCCGGTAGAAGAGCTGCGGAAGGTGAGACCGGTACCATATCGAAAATCGGATCCTGGAATCGCAATGGTCGAGAGGATCGCACCGCTGGTCGGATCGATCTCTATCGCCTGTAAATTGACGGTATCCCGCGTCCAGAGGGTGCCAGACAGGGAGTCATAGGTGAGGCCGGTGGCCGATCCGGTGATGGTGAAAGGGACAGGTGTACCGATGGCAGCCCCTGCGGGACTCATCTCGAGCAGTTCGAGAGAGGTCGAGTTGAGGATCCAGAAGGTGTTGGAATCCTCTGCATAGGCCAATCCAGTGCATTGAGGTTGAAACAGCGGGGCCACGGCGGCGCCGACTGGGTGGTCAATCATGTTGGAAAGAGCGAGGTTCGGAGGATTGCTGCTCGAGGAAAACACGCAAATTTTGCCGCTGGTGCTGTCGATGGTCCAGACCGAGTTATCGACGGTGTTGACCGCAACATCGCTACCATTGGGATTGGCACCACAGAGGTTCACCTCTATCTGTAGAGTGCCATTCTGACCCTGAAGAGGGGCACAGAGGAGGAGCATCCACAACCAACCAAGAGCCACCTTTCGCAGGAAAAGTGAAGAAGGTAGGAATTTGGGGCACAGGATCCGCATCTGGTTCCTCTCAGGGCTGATAGATATCGGCCCAAGAACAGTGGCCATTCTACCCACAAAGATGTCGGCGGGAGCCGAACCACTTTCCCCCGCGCCCCGGGGGAAAAGTCGGCATACATCATTCAGGGGCTGTTTCCTCGGCAAAGAACGACAATCCAGGGAACCTGACTTTCCGAGCAGTCAGATCCAATGTAAACCCGATTGTAACGCCAGGCCGGAAAGGTGCAAGAGGGTTCAGGGGTAGAGCCGATAAAGCATTCGAGGGAAAGGAATACATTCCCGAACATGCTCGATTCCGGCGAGCCAGCAGACGGTCCGCTCGACCCCCAGACCAAATCCGCCGTGGGGTACCGAGCCAAAGCGTCTCAGGTCGAGATACCAGCGAAAGTCCTCCTCGGACAGTTGATGCTGCTGAATCCTGTCCTGCAGAACCTTGAGGTCGTCTTCCCTCTGGCCGCCACCGATGATCTCGCCATAACCCTCGGGAGCGAGAACATCGACCCCTAGAGCGACCCGCGGGTCGTCGTGGTCACGCTTCATGTAGAACGCCTTCACTGCCTCAGGGTACCCGTGGACCATCACTGGACTCGGGAACCAGGATGAGATAATGGCTTCATCGGGTGCTCCGAGGTCGCCGCCCCATTCGAAGGAGTGACCCTCTTCGTTCATCCGTTTGACGGCATCATCGTAACTGATGCGGGGGAAGGGTAACTGGACCGCCTTCAGTTTGTCGATGTCGCGCTCCAGTACCTCGAGATCTTCCTGTCGATTTTGCAGGACCCGTTCCACGATGGTCGACAGCATCTGCTCGGCGAGGTTCATCACATCGTCGAGGTCGGCAAATGCCATCTCCGGTTCGAACATCCAGAACTCGGTCAGGTGGCGGCGAGTCTTTGATTTTTCGGCCCGGAAGGTTGGGCCGAGGCAGTACACATCACCGAGGGCCATGGCGGCCGCTTCCATGTAGAGTTGTCCACTCTGGGTCAGGAACGCTTTCTCTTCATCGAAGTAATCAACTTCGAACAGGGTACTGGTTCCTTCGCAGGAGCTGGGAGTGAAGATCGGCGCGTCGATGCAGGTGAAGCCGCGATCGTGCATCGAGTCACGGATGGCCCGAATCACCTCGTCCCGGATGCGCATCAAGGCGACCTGTTTTCTGGAGCGCAGCCAAAGATGGCGGTGGCTGAGCAGGAAGTCTGGACCGTGATCCTGTTTGGAGATGGGGTACTCCTCCGATCGGGAGATCACCTCCACGCCACTGATGTGGACCTCGACACCACCGGGGGCACGGTCATCTCCGTGTGCCGTTCC
Source organism: Planctomycetes bacterium UBA1146 (assembly GCA_963694575.1). Taxonomy (GTDB): domain Bacteria; phylum Planctomycetota; class UBA8108; order UBA1146; family UBA1146; genus QNYK01. Next base: position 8,483 of record CAVOEM010000010.1, read on the forward strand.
GGTCAACTGGATGGCAGACTCGTAGGGGATCTGCCCGATTTTCAGGAATTCGTCGTCACCAAAATCATCCTTGGTGACGATGCACTGGACAATCCCGGAACCGTCTCTCAACTGGAGAAAGTGCATCTTCTTCGATGAACGGCGATTGTAGAGCCAGCCCTGGAGTACTACTTCGTTTCCGGTTGCCGCGGGAAGATCCCGAACCCTTGTTCTCGCCATCTCGATTCCTTCCAGCTCGTGTCTATCATCTTGCATTGGAGATCAGTGACTCCCGATGGTGCCTCATCGGACAGGATCATCAAGGAGAACCGGACGAGTACCAGCCGCCAGAGCGGATGAGCGGTTGAATTGACCGCGGGATCCACTGATCCACCGCTTCTCCAGTCGCAATCATCTCCCGGATCCTCGTCGAAGAGATATCCTCGGAGATCTGAGGCAGTTGCCAGCGGATCACCTGTTCCCACCGAGCATCGTCGAGGAAAGGGAGATGGGCACGTTCGAGACGCTGCGGAGCCCCCGGTCGGTGTGCCGCCACCGGGATGGCTCGCTGCCACAACTCCTCCGCATCCTTCCAGCTGCCGATCAATGAAATGTTGTCTGAACCGATCAGCCACAGTAGAGGTCGATCGGGCTGCTCGTCGTGAAAGTGTCGAACGGTGTCGATGGTCCAGGAAGGACCGTCGCGGTGAAATTCCACCGGATCACAGACGAATCCGGAGGTTTGAGAGCAGAGAGTTTGCACCATGTCCAGGCGAGCGACCGCAGGAGCCCGCGGAGGATTCTTGGAATGGGGAAGATTCTGGCAGGGGATCCATCGTACCTCTTCCACTTCAGCGAGATGTAGTGCTGCTCTCGCCAGTTCGACATGGCCGCGATGGATGGGGTCGAAGACACCACCCAGTAGTGCAAGTGGGCGAGAATCGTGATCCGATGGGCACAACTGTCTGACCTCCTGATCGTGGCAAGGCTCGGCGCAATCGGATGGCATCGAACCCGCTGGATGCCGGGGAGTCCAGTCCACAAATCGGCGATCTGGAGATGTCTTTTCGGCGGGAAGGTCGAGGGACAGTCGAGATGGGTTCCAGGGCATGGGCACAGGCCAATCGGGATGATCTGTTGCTCCTCGACCCAGTAGGTTCGGTCTCCGTGGCCGTAGGCCTTCAAGGCGGCATCGCTTGTCACACCATCTCGTCAGAAGTAGAATCCGGGACTAGGTTTGAGATGGAAACGGTTGGATCGGCGATCTCGGTGGGCCAGATCCTGATTCGGGGGCAAATCACTGATTGTGGTGGCGCTGACCGTACCGTATCGAGATCATCGAGCAGGAGATCACGAGTTCGAAGGAATTCGACGAGGATCCCCGGTGAACCCTGAATTGAGTGAATAGAAGGAGCTCGAAAATGACCGTGCGAACCATAGGCGTTCCCAAGGAGATCAAGCAGCAAGAGCAGCGAGTCTCCCTGGTCCCCTCAGGGGCCTTTCTTTTGATCCAGGCGGGACACACCGTGCTGGTGGAGAAGAGTGCCGGCCTGGGAAGTGGCATCTCGGACGAGGAATATGTCAGTGCCGGTTGCCAGATGAGCGACACTGCAGCCGAGGTGTGGGAGCAAGCGGAGATCATCGTCAAGGTGAAGGAGCCGCTCGCATCCGAGTATCGCTACCTGCGCAGCGATCTCATCGTCTTCACCTTCTTTCATTTTGCTGGTTCTCGTGAGTTGACCGACGCATGCCTTGATTCGGGAGTCTCTGCGGTCGCCTACGAGACCATCGAGGGAGCCAACGGATCGCTTCCGTTGCTCACTCCCATGAGCGAGGTTGCCGGTCGAATGTCGGTGCTTGCGGGAGCCCGAAATCTGCAGTGCCAGAATGGTGGCAGCGGAGTGCTCTTGTCGGGAGTCCCGGGTGTCGAACCAGGACGCGTCGTGGTCCTTGGTGGTGGAGTGGTGGGCGCCAATGCCGCTCGAATGGCCGCAGGACTCGGTGCTCGGGTGAAGATCTTCGATATCGATCTGGAGCGATTGCGCTATCTCGATGAGACGATGCCCGCCAACGTCAACACCTGCTTCTCGACCCCTTTCGCCATCCATGAATCGGTGCAGCAGGCAGATCTGGTCATCGGCGCGGTGCTGGTGGCTGGTGATCGAGCCCCGGTCCTGGTTCCCAGGGAGTGGCTCAAGGAGATGCCCAAAGGCTCGGTAATCGTCGATGTGGCGGTGGATCAGGGAGGCTGCATCGAGACCTGCAAGCCGACCACCCATGCAGATCCGACCTATGTCGTCGACGGGATTGTTCACTATTGCGTGGCCAACATGCCTGGTGCCGTTTCGCGGACCTCGACCTTTGCCCTGACCAATGCCACCCAGCCCTATCTGCTAGAACTGGCCGCGAATGGGCTCCACTCCTTTGTTCATGGCGACCACCTCAAGGCTCAGGGCCTCAATGTAAGCTACGGAAAGGTCTTCCATCGTGGAGTGAGCAAGGCCTTTGCCATGCCACTGCACCCGATCGATGACCTACCCGCCATCGGTGGTGCCGTCAGGTGATCGCGGGCAGCGGTGGAGCCGTCGAAGATAGTCCCATTGAGAAATCGCTAGCGCTGACACGTCTCTACGAACCGATCGTCGAGGAGATGAATGCGCTGCGTGAATATCTTCATGATGAGTTCGCATCGTCAGAACCATTTGTGAACGAGTTGCTCGAGCATCTCGCCAAGTTCAGGGGTAAGCAGATCCGGCCGGCGTGTGTTTTTCTGGCGGGAAAGTGCTTTGGCGAGACCCACAGTGATCACATTCGCTGTGCCGCCGTGGTGGAATTGATTCATACCGCGACCCTCGTTCATGATGATCTGCTCGATCAGGCGGACATCCGCCGTCGTGTGGATACGGTTCACAGCCGGTACGGTGATCGAGCCGCCATCTTGCTCGGCGATATTATCTATGCGCGCGGGTTCGTCATCTCGACCGAGGTCGAGGGTGCGGCCAGGCAACTGGCGGAATGCACCAGGGAGATCTGCATCGGGGAGATGCTTCAGGTCGGGAGTGCTGGCGACCTGAACCTTTCAGAAGAGCAGTATTTCCAGATCATCCACCGTAAGACTGCGATCCTGTATGGCCTCTCTTGCCGACTGGGCGCAACCCTTGCGGGAGCCAGTGACAAGCAGGCGGACGCACTGGAGCGATTCGGGATACTGCTGGGAACTGCCTTCCAGATCGCCGATGATGCACTCGATCTGGTGGGCGATCAGGAGAAGGTCGGGAAATCCCTCGGCACCGACCTGGTCAATGGCAAGATGACCTTACCGCTGATTTTGTTGCGAGACCGACTCGATGAGAAGAGGCGTGAGTCTCTGATGCAGGTGCTGGAAGCGGCCGCTGCCGGTCAGTCCGACAACGCCGCACATGCAAAGCTACTGAAGTGGTTCGAGCAGGAGGGGATCCTCGAAAGGGTCCAGCAGCGAGCCAGTGATTCGATCGATGAGGCGCTCGACGCGCTTCGAGACGCTTCGGGACCCGGTCCTGCGCGCGAGCGACTCGAAGAACTGGCCCGATTCGTGGTCCGGCGCGAACTGTAGGAGATGCTGATGACGGCCAAAGGAAAGTCTCAACTTTCGCATACCGATGCCGAGGGCAACGCACGAATGGTCGATGTCGGAGACAAGGCCGTGACAGACCGTCGCGCCGTCGCCGAGGGCGTGATCCGCATGCAAGTCTCGACCTTGCGCCTGATCATCGATGGTGAAGTAAAAAAAGGGGATGTGTTGGCAGTGGCGAGACTCGCAGCCATCCAGGGTGCAAAGCAGACCTCGAACTTGATACCTCTCTGCCATCCTCTGCCGCTCGACAATGTCGCCGTGGAGCTGGAAGAGGGTGAAGACGACGATGGCGGGTGGATTCGCATGTCCGTGACGACACGAGTCACCGCGCGTACCGGCGTCGAGATGGAAGCCCTGTCGGCAGTGTCGGTTGGTTTGTTGACCATCTACGATATGTGTAAGGCGGTCGATCGAGGGATGGAGATTTGCGGTGTGCGATTGCTCGAGAAATCGGGTGGCCGCAGTGGAGACTGGACTCGCTGAACTGATTTTTCCTGGAGGAAACAACGGATGGCACAGATCATCGATGGCAAGGCACGGGCGAAAGAGATTCGCAAGCAACTGAAAGGGCGAGTGCACGACTTCGAGGTCGAGACTGGCCACCCTCCCGGGCTGGGAGTGATCCTGGTGGGAGAAGATCCTGCCAGTGCCGTCTATGTGAGAAACAAGGAGCGGGCCTGCGCCAGGACCGGAATTCGCTCCTTCCACCATCCACTGGCGAAAGATGCGACCCAGCAACAACTGGAGCAACTGATCGATCAACTCAATGAGGATCCACAAGTGCACGGGATCCTGCTCCAGTTACCGTTGCCTTCGCACCTCGATGCAGAGCCTCTGTTGTTGAGGATCTCTCCTGACAAGGATGCGGACGGTTTCCACCCGGTCAATGCCGGGAGACTCGCGGTGGGACAGCCGACTTTCGTGCCCTGTACTCCGCTCGGCTGTATCGACCTGCTCCAGACTGCAGGAGTCACCCTTCAGGGAGCCGATGCAGTGGTGGTGGGTAGATCCAACATCGTCGGAAAGCCGGTCGCTCAACTGTTGCTTGCAGAGGGCGCAACGGTGACGATCTGTCATTCGAAGACCCAGAACCTCGCCGCACACATCGGGCGCGCGGATGTGGTGGTGGCCGCTGTGGGTCGTCCAGAGATGATTCGCGGAGAATGGATCAAACCTGGAGCCGCAGTGATCGATGTGGGAATCAATCGAATCGAGGACGGCTCGATCGTCGGAGACGTGGAATTTGAGGCCGCCAGCGAACGGGCCGGGTGGATCACTCCCGTACCTGGTGGCGTCGGCCCGATGACGGTGGCTAAATTACTCGAGAACACTCTCGCGGGAGCGATTCGGTTCGAGGAGTGCAAACTACAGGAGTGACGGAGATCCGATGGAGCAATCAAGGAATCAGATCATCAAGTTGCCAGCTTTGCTGGTCGATCAGATCGCCGCAGGCGAAGTGGTCGAGAGACCATCCTCGGTGGTCAAGGAACTGATCGAAAATTCGCTGGATGCGGGCTCGTCGCTGATCGATGTCGAACTCGAAGACGGGGGCAAGCGCCTGATCCAGGTGACCGACGATGGTCAGGGGATCGAGCCGTCACAACTCACTCTGGCGCTAGCGAGCCATGCCACCTCGAAGTTGAAGGTGGCCGAGGACCTTCACAGGATCCTGACCCTTGGATTTCGTGGTGAGGCACTCGCCAGCATCGCGGCGGTGGCGTCGGTGGAGATTGCGTCTCGTACTGCAGATGAGGACGCAGCCCACAGGGTCCATGGCAGCGAGGGGACCATCGAGATTCAATCGCCGGTCGCAATGAGGCCGGGGACGCGGGTGGCGGTCAAGGACCTGTTCTCCGCAGTTCCCGCTCGACGTCGCTTTCTCAAGGCCAGTTCCGCAGAAGTGGCTCGCTGCTCCGCCGCCCTGAAGGGGGCAGCACTGGCCCATCCCACCGTCGGCTTCTCCCTCACTCATGACGGGAGAACGGTGCTGAAGTACCCCGCCGATCAATCACTCTCCGAGCGAATTTCGGAGGTGCTGGGATCGGAGATCGGTGGCCGGATGATTGCAGTTTCCGGCGATGATGGCGTGTCGGGGTGGGTGGCGCGCCCCGATCTCCAGCGCAGGAATGGCGATGGAATCTGGACCTTTCTCAACGGGAGACCACTTCGAGACCGCGTACTTCAGCACGCTGTGCGTGAAGGATTCCGTGGATTTCAGATTCCAGGGCAGTATCCGGTCGCGGTGGTCGGGATCGAGCTCGATCCGGATGAAGTCGATGTCAACGTGCATCCTTCGAAATTGGAAGTTCGCTTTCGCAATCGAGAAGATGTTCACCGGAAGATTCGACGGGCGATTCGCAGTGCGCTGGAGACCGCCGGATCGGTTCCCAGTTTACCGCTGGAAGATTCGGCATTGCCCGATTTGATTCCGGCGGCGGGGCATGTCGAGATGATCTCTTCGGATGTGAATGGCGACCGAGTGGTCGAGCGAGGGGTTCCCTTTGGCGACCCGGTCTCCGGTGCTGATCCTTTGATCAGGGGTTCGCGGGAAGCACTGGTGGAGCGGCCAAACCTGGTAAAAGATTCGGTCCGGGTCTTCCAGGTGCGAGACTCGTTTTTGGTGTTGGAAGAAAACGATGGCTTACGAGTCATCGACCAGCACGCACTGCACGAAAAGATCCTCTACGAGAAAATTCTCGTCGCTCGAGAGCAGGGAACCCTCTGTCAAGGACTGCTGGTGCCGGAGCCGGTGCCGCTCGATCCTGATCAATGGTCGCTGTTTGTCGAGTACAAGGAGGCATTGGCGGAATTGGGACTGGAAGCGGAAGAGTTTGGCGATGGGGTGGCGCTGGTGAGGGCGGTTCCCCAGGGATTCGAATCGAGTGATCCGGCCGATCTGTTGCGAGAGGTCCTGGTCAAGTTCGAGTCGGTTCGCAGTTCAGGAGCCGCACCCCCCGATCTGCGGGAGCGGTTGCTCCAGACTATGGCCTGCAAGGCTGCTGTGAAGGCGGGCCAACCACTTTCGCCAGAGGCTCAGGAGGATCTGATCCAGGGGCGAGAACAGGCCTTTCAGCCGTGGAATTGCCCGCATGGGCGACCATCGGAACTGTTCATCTCCTGGCAAGAGTTGGAGCGACGTTTCGACCGCAAATGAGATGCGGTTGGCTTCCCGACACAAGCCCTTCATGGTACTTCTATAGCCACGTTGACGGGCGTTCTTACTGCACTCCTTTGTTACTCGCTGACTGGTCGGCGTTGCATGAGGTATCGATGGAACCCAAGGCTATCAATCCTGAGATGATCGTGGCGCTGGCCCCTGGGCTGGCTGCAACCCGTCGTCGCCGGATCCGCGAGAGGCTCGAGACGGTGGGAGCGACCGTCTCACTGGTCGAGGGCTCGGAGCGTCACTACTTCGAGTTACGAGGTGAAATCGCCGCCCTTCAGACCCTCTCCATCGACAGTTGGCCCGGAGTGGACAAGGTGATGGTGCTGGGCGAATCCTCGATGCACTGGGCTCCCGACAAAGCGAAGTCTTGTGCTCCGATCCAGGTGGGAAGTCATACGGTGGGCGTGGGCGAGTTGACGATCATCGCTGGTCCTTGCGCCATCGAGGAGGAGGAGCGAGCCCTGAGAATCGCCGAGCGAGTCGGGACCACTGGTGCCGACCTGTTCAGGGGCGGGGCCTACAAGCCTCGGACTTCCCCCTATGCATTCCAAGGGCTGGGAGCCGATGCCTTGCCGATCCTCGAGCAGGTTCGAAACCAGACCGGTCTGGGGATCATCACGGAGGTACTCGATGCTCGAGATGTCGAGCGAGTCAGCCAGGTCGCTGACATGCTCCAGGTGGGCAGCCGCAACATGCACAATTACTCATTGCTGAAGGAACTGGGACAGGTCTCGACGCCGGTGTTGTTGAAGAGAGGCTTTGCTTCGACCATCGATGAGTGGCTGATGGCTGCGGAATACATCCTCAGTGGTGGCAACTCGCTGGTAGTCCTGTGCGAACGCGGAATCCGCTGCGGCGCTGCCAGTCGTAAGGTGGTGCTGGATCTGGGAGCGATCTCGGAGCTGAAGCAGCGGACTCATCTACCAGTTTTCGTCGACCCGTCCCATGGCAGTGGTGAGGCTTACCGGGTTCCTTCACTGGCCCGGGCTGCGGTAGCAGCGGGAGCCGATGGATTACTGATCGAGGTTCACGATCAGCCGTGGGAGGCCCTCTCTGACGGGCGTCAGGCATTGACCCTCGAGCAGTTCGATCAACTGGTTCCCGAACTCCGACGGATTCGAACCGCACTGGGGGAGAGCGCAACCGAGTACTCCGAGCATGTAGTGGGAACTTCCAGCGGGGAGGAACGTTGACACGCGAAGGAACATCCGGCTGGTCAGACTTCGAGTCGAGCGAGATCGCTCCTGGTGCTTCGCTGCACATCCGCCAGGAATCGAGAAGGAAGACCAGTCGCTTGAGGGTCTCCTGGATCCACAATATGGGACCGGATGCAGCTCAGAATTGCCTGGTCCCTTCCTGCCTGATGAGAGGCTCCCGCTCCTTCCCCTCGTTGAGGGAAATCAGTCGAAGAAGTGAAGAACTCTGGGGGCTCGGAATCGGCGGGTCGATCGACCGAGCGGGGCAACTGCAGATTGTCACGATCAATGCAGAGTTTGCCGAAGATTCTCGCCTCCCTGGAGATGAGGCGGTGCTCGTCGATGCCGTCGAATTCATCCGAGAAGTGATCCTACAGCCGCACCTGGTCGAGGGTTGTTTCGATGAAGACACGGTCAGCTCCGAGGTGTCTCAGCACCGCAGGAGCATCGAGGGGCGCTTCGATGACAAGCGCTCCTGGGCGATGCAACGCTGTATCGAGGAGACCTGTCACGACGAACCATGGCGCTTCCATGAGTACGGCACCATCGAGTCTCTCGATCAAGCGACCGCGGAGTCGGTCACCGCAGATTGGAAGAAGTCCATCGGGAGTGCACCGATGCACGTGCATTTCAGTGGCGAGGCCAGATCTGATTCGCTCACCGAAATATTGCTTCCGCTCTTTGAAGGGCATGATCAGCAAACGGCGACTCTTGCCGATCGCTTTCCGCGCAAGGGTGCCGCTGAGGTCCGGGAACTGGAGGAGCACTTCCAGGGGCAGCAGGCCAATCTGGTGATTTCATTTCGAACCTCCACCGGACATGGTGACCCCCTTCAGGAATCGATGATGATCGCCAGTGGAGTGATCGGTGGATTTCCGCACTCGCGCCTCTTCACCCAGGTCAGGGAGAAGCAGAGCCTCTGTTACTCGGTCAATTCTCTCTTCGATGGTAGTTCTGGATTGATGCTGGTCAGTGCCGGGATCGATGGGGATACCGCAACTCGGACCCGAGAGAGCATTCTCGAGCAGATCGATGTGGTGAAGAGAGGCGAGTTCTCGCCTGAGGAGTTCCAGATGACCCTCGATGCTTGGGATTCAAGATTGAGGATGACCCAGGACTCTCCCGCCTCCCTGGCAGAGTTCGATCTGGTCTCGCGACTGGTGGGGAGAGACCCGACTATCGATGGAATGCGTGAGCGAGTCTCATCGGTGACTCGAGAGGGGGTCATCGAGGCGGCAAACCGGCTCGAGACCGACCTGATCTACCTGCTTTCTCCGGAGGATGATCAGAGAGAGGACGTACAGTGACCTGGATCGGCGAGGAAATCATCCTGGAGAATGCGACCCTGGGCGAACGGGTCGTGGAGCGGACTCATGCCAGCGGTGCGACCGTCGCCTTTTGTCGCAAGCCAGGCTACCTGCGTCGATACGCCTGTTTCTCGACTCGCTTCGGCAGTGTCGATGATCGCTATCGAATCAACGGTGGTCCGGAAGTGTTGCTGCCCGATGGGATCGCACACTTCCTCGAACACAAGATGTTCGAGGGTCCTGAAGAGGACGCTTTTGTTCAGTTCAGTCGCATGGGTGCCAGCGCCAATGCCTTCACCAGCTTTGTCGGCACCACCTATCTGTTCTCCTGCGTCGACGGCTTCTTTCCTTGTCTCGACCATCTGGTTCGGTTCGTCCAGCAACCTCATTTCACGACAGAGAATGTCGAGAAGGAGAAGGGCATCATCGGTCAGGAAATCCGCATGTATGCCGACAATCCTGGCTGGAAGGTCTACTTCAACTTGCTCGCGGGGCTCTACAAGAACCATCCCGTGGCCAAGGACATCGCCGGAACCGAACAGACCATCGCAGGGATCACGCCGCAGATGCTGGATCAATGCTGGAGCACCTTTTACCATCCATCGAACATGATCCTTCTGGCAGTGGCCGATGAGGATCCGGAGACCTTTTTCGAGGCGGCTGGAAGGCTGTTGTCGGAACAGGATCTCGGAGCGGCACCTGCAGTGGAGAAGATCCTCACCGAGGAGCCCGCTGCCCCGGCACGGGAGCAGGTTCGCCAGCAGATGCAGGTCGGACGATCGAAAGTGTTACTGGGGTGGAAGGACCTCCACCCGGGAATCGGGGGGCGGGACCTGATGCGCAAGGAGTTGGTCACGGAAGTGATGCTCGAATGCGTCTTCGGTCAGAGTGGTCCCTTGTTCGAGGAGTTGTACCGCAAGGATCTGATCGACGACTCCTTCTCTACCTCCTACCAGATCCACTCGGACGTGGGGCATTCCGCAACTGGCGGAGATTCGGCCGATCCCGATCGTCTCATCGATGTGATTCGCGAAGAGGTCGGTAGGATCCGCAAGGTGGGGATCGATCCGGTCGATATCGAACGCCAGCGTCGTTCCGCCATAGGATACCTGCTTCGAGCTTTCAACTCGCTCGACCACATCGCTGGCAGTTATTGCGGCACTCGGTTCCTCGACGGCGACCCCTTCGAGGTGGTCGATTTGCTGGCAGAGATCACCACGAAAGAGGTTGAGGAGCGGTTACAGGAGCACCTGATCCCCGATCAGATGTCCTCTTCCATCGTCACCTCATGAAATGAGAGTGGGTTTCAAGATGAAGCAGCACTGGAAGATTCTTCTCTGGCTTATCGCAGGAGTCGTGGTCGGTTTTGCCCTCCAGCGATTTACCGATGGTCCCGGGACCATCGGTGTTCGGTTTGATCCTCAACCGGTGGTCGTCGATGGGGTGCCGGTGGGAATCCGTGTCGACGCTCTGGAGCAAGACCTGTTGCCCAAGGGGAGAAAAGCAGCCGAAGGTCTGCAGGTCGGCGATGTGGTGAAACTCATCACGGTCAATGCCGGAATGGATGACGAGAAGGGCGCCGAGATCACCTCGGTCGAGGCACTGACCGAGTTCCTGGTGCAGCGCGGTGCCGGAGGCGTGGCGACCATCGAACTGGTCTCAGGGGAGAATCGATCTGCGCTGGTGGCCCTCGATCCACAATCCACACGAGCGCAATGGCTTGCTCCATTCAAGTTCATCGCGGACATCTTCATGAGATTGCTCAAGATGCTGATCATGCCATTGGTGGCGACCTCGATCGTGACGGGTGTCGCCGGCCTGGGAGGCGGATCAGATTTCGGACGGATGGGCGGTCGTACCTTCGGCTATTACGCCACCACTTCGTTTCTCGCCGTGGGTCTGGGAATGCTGCTGGTCAACATTCTCCAGCCTGGCGTCGGAGCACGCCTCGGCATCTCGCCCGATGCAGACTTTGGTCAGAGAACCGAGAACTGGCTCGATATCCTGCGCAGGATGGTACCGGAGAACGTATTTAATGCCTTCACCGGCAACGGCAACATGCTTCAGGTGATCTTCTTCTCGCTGTTGTTTGGCTTCTTCATCACCAAGGTGGCTGAGAAACCACGCAACTTCATGCTGGACCTGTTCGGGTCGGCATTTGACGTGGTCATGAGGATGGCCTCGTGGGTGATGTTACTGGTTCCTTACGGGGTTTTCTGCTTGCTGGTGAAGGTGGTCGGCGAGACCGGTTTCGATGTGTTCAAGCCGCTCGGCGCCTACATGCTGACGGTGATGCTGGCACTGGTCATCCATAGTTGTGTGATATTGCCGCTGCTTCTGAAGGTGGTCGGAGGAGTGTCCCCGCTGAAGTGGGTACGTGCGATGAGTCCCGCTCTGATGACTGCCTTTTCCACTTCATCTTCCTCGATGACCTTGCCCACCACGCTCAATACTCTGAAGACGCGTGGCGGCGTCTCGAATCGAACCTCGTCCTTTGTCGCACCTCTCGGTGCCACGGTGAACATGGATGGCACGGCACTGTACGAGTGCATCGGAGTGGTTTTTCTGGCCCAGTATTATGCCAGTGCAGGAGACTTCGATTTGAGCTTCGGTGCTCAGGTGACGGTGGTCATGGCGGCATTCATGGCTTCCATCGGGGCGGCCGGAATCCCCTCGGCAGGGCTGGTGATGATGTTGACGATCCTCAGTGCATTGAAGTTGCCGCTCGAAGGCGCGGCTCTACTGCTGGCAGTCGATCGACCCCTCGACATGTGCCGGACGGTGGTCAATGTCTGGAGCGACACCGTCGGCAGTGCCATCATCGCCTCGAAGGAGGGGGAGACCGGACTCGGAAATGGAGCGGTCACCGATACTGGTTGATTTCGGAGGCACCGGTGCATGTGAGATTCGCATCGCCGGATGCTCGTGGTATGCTTCGCAAGTGATGTGATTCTACGAACGACCGTGCTCGCATGCACGAGGAGAGGAGAGGGATCGATGGGAGTTCCAGCGACCCAGCTAAAGGTTGGCCAGGTGATCATTTTCGAGGACGTCCTGTGGGTCTGTATCAAACTGGAGCAGAAGAAACTCTCCAAGGGGGGCGGAGCCGTCCAGGCCAAGTTGAAGAACCTCCAGCGAGGCGATCACATCACTCACCGCTTTCGATCTGCGGACAAGGTGGAAACCGCTTACCTCGACAAGAAGGACTGTGAATACCTCTATCCAGAGGGTGACTTCTTCATCTTCATGGATACCGAGGACTTCGAGCAGTACCAGTTACATACCGATTTCGTCGGGGATCTGATGCCGTACGTGAAGCACAACGAGCATGTCGTGGTGACCTTTTACGAGGGGAAATCGATCTCGGTTGATCTCCCTCCAGCGGTGATCCTGCAGATCACCGAGACGGAACCAGGATTCAAGGGAGACTCGGTCAATAATGTGTTCAAGCCGGCAACGCTGGAGACCGGACTTCAGGTGAAGATTCCCAATCACGTGACCGAGGGAGATCTGGTCAAGATCTCCACCGAGACCGGAGACTTCATCGAGCGGGTCAAGCAGGAGTGAGATCCTCTTGTAGTTGACGCACCCCTTGGCGGAATCGGTGGTGTCCTCCCATCGACGGGTGACGGATGTATTCCGCTTCGATGCCCATTTTCCCCAGAACTTCCTGGGAGACCCGTCCGATCGCTACCGGCCGCGCGTTTTCGAAGATTTCCAGGTACTTCATCAGGATCACCCGCCCCGCCTCTTGATCACTACGGGTCGGCTTCCGGTTGGTGAGTGGTTCACCGGGTCGATGGGGGTGCCATGGCACTGCATTCCACAGGACGATTCGCCGGTCACCAGCAAGCTCACCCCAGACGACGGTGGCGGAGCGCTCCTTGTAAGGTGTCTCTCGAGTCGACGATCTCCTCAGGGGAAGTCCGGTGGTCCATTCCAGCGCTTCCGCACCGGCCAGTAGATTTTCTCCGGTGAAGGGGATGCCGGTGAATCGGCATCCGGCCCAGCCAGCCGCTTCGCCGACCAGCACCGCCTGAGCTCCTCGATGGGCTCTGAGGTAGTGAGCGAGATTGTCCGATCGAATCCTCGGCGCACGAGGAAGATCCAGATCCCCATCCCGGTCGTGCCATGGGTTGAAGACCCCTGGCGGGGCTGGCTTTCTCACCAGGCGAATCAACTGGGCGACACGGGTCTCGAAATCAGACCGGCTCACGGATCTCCTGCCTCATGCAAAACACGCTTCCTCCTGATTTCAAGAATTCGCCCGTCTCGATCTCGGTCACATCGAATCCATGCTTCGATAGCCTGCCAGCGGTGATGGGGGCTCCAGCGGGCATCAGTACGTGCAGGCCGTCTGGACACCAGAGATTTCCCGCCAGTTTTTCTCGGGCCTCCTTCTCGTCCACTTCGACCAGTTGTTCAAAGGCACTCTCCAGCAGTTCGATTCCGCTGGGGTCGAAGGCACTCCTGACCACGGCTACACAATTCTCACGCAACATCGCCAATGCCGTGTCGAGGTGATAGAAGCACGGATCGGGGAGGTGCAGAATGGCGAGCTGGTGGCCGGTCATTCGACCCACTTCAAGATGGCATTCGAGCTGACTTCTCATGCCAACACCACACCACAGAAGTGACAGACCCGGGTGCTTGAGAGTGTCGCCATTGCCTTCCCAGACCCCGGCAGTGCCGGCTTCGATGTCGAGACACCGAATTCCCAGCTGGAGCAATCGGCTCCGATGCAACTCACTCTCTGGCCGGCGGTCGGGGTGATCCATTCTCCCGATGATGGCCACCGGTTGACCGGAGTCATCGACGCTGACCAGCGAGGGGTTGGCGGTGAATACTGCATCCACCAGGCCTTTCGGAGGATCGAGGAGATGGACATCGAGTCCCATCGCATCGATCGCATCTGCCAGTGAGTTCCACTGGGAGCGAGCGGCGGCTTCATCGATCTGGCCGACATGAGCACTCATGTGTGCATTTCGAATGTCGATCACGTCGAAGTGATCGGGTGGACACATCAGTGCACCGCTCACCGGTACCTCGTCGGGTGTCGGGCGACGCGGCGAGGCTCTCCATTGGTCTGCGGTACCGATCGGTGAGTGATTCATGACATCGTCTCCAGTAGTAGTCCCTTGCTTGCATCGATCGCCTTACGATGGAGTGCCGGGACCCGATGGGAGGCATCGAAAGGCAGCAGTTTGACCCCCTCTGGAGTGCTCCGGTTCCAGCGATAGACCAGGGGAGAGACCTGCAGTTTTCGATGTGTGATGGAATGCTGGAACCGATCGGCATGCCCGATCAGTTCGGGGGTATCGATGGCGAGAGTCTTGAACAGCCTCAACAGTTCGAGCTTCGCATCGCCGTCTGGACCATCGAGGCGAACCAATGGTGTGCCCATGTGGCCGTTGAGAAGTTCACCGGAGTTGGGCCACAGCAGTACATCTTGTCGGGTCACGACCACTGCAGTCGCCCACCACTGCTCCTCGATGGCGCGCCTGACCTTCGGTAGAGGCCAGCGGGTGGGTTCGCCGCTGGCGTATGCGCCGCAACCGGTGGCGAGGGGGCATTTACTACAATCGGGAGATCGAGGAGTACATGTGGTTCGTCCCAGATCCATCATCGCCTGGTTGTGATCGCCAGGGTGTGACCTGTCGAGGGCCGCCTCTGCGGCTTCGCGGAGCAGAGTTCGTGTGGTGCCCTTGCGGTGATCTCCATCCAGGCAGAGATAGCGACACAGCACTCGCTCGACGTTTCCATCGATCACTGCCATCGGTACATCAAAAGCGATGCTGCAGATCGCTGCGGTGGTGTACTCACCGATTCCCGGCAACTGACGTATCTGTTGCGGATCGCGCGGAAAGGAGCCGTGGTGGAGTTCGACGATCTGTTTGGCCGCCGCATGGAGGTTTCGTCCGCGGGAGTAGTATCCGAGACCTGCCCACATCTCGAGGACTTCATCGAGAGGGGCTTCGGCCAGTGCTGCTGGATCGGGGAACCTTTTCATGAATCGATTCCAGTAGGGAATCACCGTCGCAACACGGGTTTGCTGCAGCATCACTTCGGAGAGCCAGGTCGCATACGGATCTCCTACGCCGCGCCAGGGCAGCGGCTGCTGCGATTGTCGGAACCAGCCTGCCAGTGCAGTGGTGATGGACCGGACCAAGGTGACTTCCTCCTGCCAGGGTGAGTTCGAACTCAGCGATGATGAAGTAGCGAACCATGCAAAATCGATTCATGCGAAATCGATCCTACTTTGAAATCGTTGCGGTGCCAGGATAGCCGGTATTCCTCAAGGGATCGGTGATGAAAACTCTACTGACCACCGCTGCGTTGCGGTCGGTGGGCGGCGGTCCGATGGCGGATTGCAGGGCATCTGACCCTGCCTGGCGAGGGAAGCTGGATCATCACGCCTCTGGCCACTCATCCCGATTTTAAACCGATTTCGATCGCTCGCAGAATTAGAATTCCTGTCTGATGTTCCCGGTGGAGCGGATGACTTTACGTGGCCGAGGAATTGTAAGGCGTGTGGGCGCGATTCTCGTTGTTCTCATGAAGTGGATCGACAAATTTGAGATGGGGTGACGGATGTTCAATGTTCGAATTCGAGTCATCTTTCTAGTGGGACTCTTCTCCTGTGGTTTCTGGCTACCAGCGGATGCACAGTGGCTGTTCGAATACAGAACGGCCCCGGTCGACATCTTGTACGACGTTGCGACAGGGGAGGGGAGCGGCTCTGCCAGCATTTCCCTGGTCGAATTGCCGACTAGCTATGGATTTCCCAACCCGGTTTGGAGCTGGTCCCTGAGCATCGGGCATGATCCTACTCTGCTCGAGCCCTTCGATGTCGCCCAGGGGTCCTCTATTCAGGGCATCAACAATGGAAACGGTCCTGATTTCTGGGCGATCGGCATCGAACCGGATGGCATCTTCATCGGCACCGTTTACAGCCTCACCTCCAGTGCAAATGGCTACTACGAGACTCCGGAGGAGATTGCGGTCGTCTACTACCAGACCGTGGTAGCAACCCTCGCCGGCGATCTGGATGGTGAGACAACGACGCTCTTCGCCTTGGAGGTGGGCAACCCACCGGTGGAAAATCTCGTGGTGGTGGATGTTCCGGGACCGACCCAATCGGCTTACCCCGACGTACTGGACGGGATCGTGACGCTCGTACCCGGCCTGCAACTTGTCCGGGGCGACGCGAATGGCAATGGATCCATCGAGCCTCTCGCCGATGCCATCGTCACTCTTTACTTTCTCTTCGTGAGCGGGAGCAGCGTCACCTGTCTCGATGCCCTCGATTGCAACGACGACGCAGCTGTTAACCTCAGTGATCCGATCCTGCTGCTGACGTGGGGCTTCGCGATGGGTTCGAATCTGCCGGCGCCGTTCCCCGAGTGCGGGTCCGATCCGACCGATGATCTCCTGTCTTGCGATGGCAGCGGGTGCCCCTGAGGGTGCAATATCGCCATGTGGGACGCTTTCGCTGGACGGATTCTTCACGATATTGCGGGTCATCCATGCAATGCGCTGCCGATCCGTGGTGCTGTTCGTCCAACTGCGATTTCCGACCCCCGAGATACTGGCATCTGGCCACGGATTCACTACATTCCTTGCATGAGCAATAGTTTCGGAGAGTACCTCCGTATCACCACCTGGGGCGAATCTCATGGCCCAGGAATCGGCGTCGTGATCGATGGGCTGCCGGCCGGTGTCCCCGTCTCCATCGAGACGATCGCGGCAGACCTGGCGAGGCGTCGACCCGGTGGCGATCTGGCATCATCTCGAAAAGAGCCGGACACACCAAAAATTCTCTCGGGAGTTCTCGATGGCAAGACGCTCGGTTCGCCGCTGGCGATCTGGATCGAATCAATCGATGCGCGTCCCCAAGATTACGATGAGATGGCCGATCTCTACCGGCCTGGTCATGCCGATTTCACCACCGAGGCGCGTTATGGTCATCGCGATCGCCGTGGTGGAGGTCGTGCCAGTGCGCGCGAAACCGCCGCTCGAGTCGCAGCGGGTGCAGTGTGTCGAGTGATGCTGGCTCGCGAGTACGGCATCGAAATCGTCGGCTGGGTCGATGAACTGTCAGGGAATCGTGCAGAGATCGACCCATCGACTGTCGAATCCGAGGCGGTAGAACTCTCGCCGGTGCGTTGCCCTGCGCTCGCCACCAGTTCCTCTTTTGTCGAGCAGATTGAACGGGCCAGGGAGGCGGGAGATAGCCTCGGTGGTTGGGTTGGGGTGGTGGCTCGTGGAGTGCCCGCCGGATGGGGTGATCCTGTCTTCGCCAAGATGAAGTCCTTGCTCGGGGCGGCCATGTTGTCGATTCCGGCAGCGATGGCGCTGGAACTGGGGGACGGAATCGCCGCCACCGGTCGTACTGGAAGCGAAAACAATGACAGCTTCACTTCCGATGAGTCGGGCACCATCCACCAGCGGACCAATCGATCGGGCGGAATGCAGGGAGGGATCACCAGCGGTGCTCCCCTCTGGTTGCGGGTCGGATTCAAACCCACATCGACCATCGGTACTACTCAGGAAACGGTCAACCGATCGGGAGATGGAATCGAATTCGAGGGAAAGGGTCGCCACGACCCTTGTGTGTTACCGCGGGCAGTGGCCATCGTTGAGGCCATGATGGCGCTGGTGCTGGTCGATCGGATGTTGGCGAGGAGGGCGACTCCTCCTGCGAGTGGATAGGAGAAGCGGATGCCGTGGATCGAACCCCTTTCACAAGAGCAAGACGAGAGTGGTCTGCTCGGCCGAATCTATGCCGGATCTCGATCACGAGCGGGAGAAGTGGCCCAGATCATCCAGGTGATGTCTCCTCGGCCCGACCTTCTGGAACCATTTCTAGAACTCTACATCCGTTTGATGCAGGGGACATCAGGACTGACGCGGGCTGAGCGTGAATGGGTCGCAGTGCTGACGAGTCAGTACAACGAATGCCACTACTGAATCCTCTCACACCTGCGAGATCTGGAGTCACTTCCTGGAAGTGCTGATCTCGTCCAGTCGGTCCGGTCCGGGCCAGATGCTCTCGATGAACGAGCCAGTACCATCGCTGCTTTTACCGAGAAGTTGACTCTCACTCCCTCGAAGATGAAAGAAGCCGACATCGAATCACTTAGAGGGGTTGGATTGGATGACAGTTCGGTTCTCGAGTTGGTTCATGTGATCGGTTTCTTCAATCACATCAATCGTGTGGCAGACTCGCTCGGGGTGGATCTGGAATCCTGGATGGGTGAGAAGGGTACTGAATCGGGTCTCTCCGCCGATTGAAACAATACTCCTGAAAGACTATCATTGAGGATCAAGGATCCAGTGTGTCAGCGATGGCTTCTGCGGTCCAGGAAAGTGCTGCGAAGGAAATGAGAACCGGATGAGCTCGGGACGAGATCCTGTGGATCGACTGCTGAATCGTATTCGCCTGCGAAGAAGACTTCGTCAGGTGATGGGGCATTCCAGTAATGCCCTGGCGCTGGCGTTGTTCTCGTGGGCGATTCTGATTCTCTCGCAGCGCCTGTTCAGCCTGGGTGTCAGCGAGACTCTGGAAATGACGATACCCCTCGGCGCCTTCCTGGTGGTGATCGCCGCGGCGTTCCTGTCGGTTCGGCAGTCGCGTCTCGGCGAGGCGGTCGAGGCGGAGCGGGGTGGGCGGATCCCCCAGACCATTTCCACCTCGTTGTTGGCTCGTGACGAAGGATTCAGCGAAGAGGTGGCCGACAAGATCCTGAGCGATGCCTCTCGGATGGCTGAAGGGGTCGATCCACAGCAAGCGATTGCGCTGGGGAAGCCACGAAATCCATGGCGGGTAGTGGTGGCGATTTGCGCGTGCCTCGCTGCAGTTTCGTTCCCCACCTATGACCTGCTCGGAATCGAAGAAGAGAAGTTGAGCAGGAAGAAGGAAGTGGATCGAACCGCCAGGAAAGTGGCATCTCTGGAACGACGTTTGAGAGATGTGACCCAGTTGGCGGAACGTCACCAGATCGATCCAGAGACACAGAAACTGCTCAAGATCCTCTCGCGCAAGCCGAAGCCTTCAGTGGAGCAGGAGAAGGGCCGTACCTCGCGACAGACTGCGCCTCGGAAGGCCGCCCTGCAGAAGACCCGGAAGGATCGGAGCCAGGTGGCGATTCGCATGACTCGAGCGGAACTCAAGTCGGCGAGGGCGACTGCGGATCGAGTGCGTCAGGCGGGGCAGCAGAAGGACAACCGGGATTCCGCAGCGGCAGAGGAACTGCAGACGGCCCTGAAAAAAGGGCAACTGGGACGCGCCGGGCAGGAACTGCAGAAGATGGCCAAGGCTGCGGCAAACACCGGTGCCGAGGGGCAACAAGCGAGAGCGGATCTGGCGAAGATGGCGGAAGCTCTGGGACTGTCCGATCTATTGAAATCAAAGTTGAATGATGAGAAGGCGTTGTCG
This sequence comes from Planctomycetes bacterium UBA1146, assembly GCA_963694575.1. Classification (GTDB taxonomy): domain Bacteria; phylum Planctomycetota; class UBA8108; order UBA1146; family UBA1146; genus QNYK01. The sequence goes on from CAVOEM010000010.1 coordinate 28,182, forward strand.
CCAGAGGATTTGCAAAAGCTGTCGCAACAACTGGATCAACTGGCGAGGTTGATGAGGGAGAGCGATCTGCTCGATCATGCTCGAAAGCAGATCCAGTTCACCGAGGCAGAGTTGAGCGCTTTGCCTTCGGAATGGCCCGACGGCCCGCCGCCGAAGATTTGCCCCGATTGCCTGGCGGGGACCTGACAGGCCAAGGGAGGAACCTGACAGGGTTCCCCCGATGAGCGAAGTTTCGTTCACACCCAGAAGCCGAAAAGTAGTTCAGCGCCGCCGAAGGGCGCTGGTTTGGCCGCGGGTCCGGGATTGCAACTGGGTCCCGGTGGCGGCGCCAGTCCAGCGGCCAAGGACGGAGAGACCTCGTCGACGCCAGAGAAGTTGACCGGCAAGGCTCATCCGGGACAGACGGTGGCGACCCTCCTGGTCGAAGGAGATGCTCCATCGGGTGAGGCCAAGGCGACCTTGCGACAGGCGATTCAAGCGGGATCTCGAATCGCAGAATCGGAGCTCAAGACTCAGCGAGTTCCAGCATCCCTTCGCCAGGTGGCTCAGGATTACTTCGATCGTCTCCAGGGGAGAACGGAAGACTGAGCGATCGAATCCCTCGATGACCGTGTGCACCCACCCGATTACAAGAGGAGATCCGAGTATGAGATCGAGGATCTGGTTGCTGGCTCTGCTGCTGATCAACTCCTGCGTTTCATCTTCTTCTGTGGGAACCACCCCCCTGGAAAATGTCGAACTGATCGGTGGTCCTGGTCGCGGTATTGGCCGTTTCTTTCAGCCAAGGGCGATCGAATCACTCCCACAACAGCAGTGCATCGTCATCGACCGCAGTGGTCGAGCACAACGCTTCGATTCCGCAGGGAATTTGAAGGATGTGTGGACGCTTCCCGAATGGTCTGCGGGCCATCCGATCGACCTGTGCGGTACTCCCGAAGGAACGCTGCTGGTCGCGGACACCCACTACATGAGAATCATCGAGTTCACCCTCGACGGAACTGAACTGCGTCGGTTCGGCGAGGATGTGGGCCTGGAACTGGTCCGAGGTATCGATATTGCTGCCGACGGTTCGATCCTGGTCGCATCCTATGGAGAACTCGATCGGGTCTTCCGCTTTGATCGCCAGGGAAACTTGATGAAGATCTGGGGGGAACGCGGCGACGGAACTGGCCAATTTCTCCGTCCCGAGGGATTGGCGATCGACGTCGATGGAACGATTCTTGTGGTCGATTGTGGACACCACAGGGTGCTTCGTTTCACCCTGGATGGAGAGTACTTGCAGACCATCGGATCCCCGGGACGAGCGGCGGGGCAGCTCGATACGCCATTTGACATCGATGTCGTAGGGGATGGGAGTTTCGTGGTGGTCGACAAGGCAGGGTGTCGGGCGCAGCGATTCGGAGCCGATGGATCCCTGGTGGCGGTAGTTGGAGGCACAGGGCGTGGAGTCGGGTTACTCAGCGAACCTCGAGGTGTGGCGGTTTCACGCAGTGGATCGGTACCCAGGATGTTGATTGCAGATACCGGAAATCATCGGGTGGTGGTATCGGCAATTCCGGGGGAAGCAAGGTGAGCGTGCCGATCGAATTCGACCAGCCGCTTTGGCTTCTGACCACCATCCCACTGCTGGGATTGTTGATCTACATCTCGTTGCGAAGCCGAGCAGGCTTACCGATTGCCGTGAAAAATACTGC
>CAVOEM010000011.1:0-27807 GCA_963694575.1 Planctomycetes bacterium UBA1146
CAGATTCCTAGTGGTACCGTGAGGATGACGATGAAGGGAAGAAGTAACGATTCAAAGGTGCTGGCGAGCACCAGGTAAACCACAAACACCGCCAGCGCCAGCGCCTCTGCAAGGCTGGTGAGGGACTCCTTCATCTCCTGATTTTGACCCGACATCCGAGCGGACGAGGTGGGCGGCAGATAATTGCCGTGGATCACGGACTCCGCTCTCTCGGTCGCGGTTCCCAGATCGATGCCATCGGTTCTCGCTGTGACCAGAACAGATCGCTCTCCACCGACTCGGCGAATCTCCACCGGTCCCAGCGCTTGCTCCAATCGACCGAGGGAAGCGACCCTGAGGGGTGCGGCAATCCCATCTCCAGCAAGGGTCACAGAGTCCATCTCGACATCGGATAGAGTCTTGTCCAGAGCGCCGCTCATTCGCACCCGGATATCGATCGGCTTCTCGGCAAATCGATACTGTGTGGCGACTTCTCCGATTCCCTTGGCCCTGAGGCCGTTGGCAATCTGCTCCAGGGAGAGGCCAAATGCAGAGATCTTCACGGGATCGAGTCGAACGTGAACTTCTGGCACCTGATCGGCAACTTGTGCCTGTACATCGAGCAGTCCGGGAACCAGTTCCAGACGATCCTCGATGGCCAGGGCAGAGGATCTCAGCAGATCCAGATCTTCATCAAAGACCTCGATCTCGATGGGATCCCTGAAGGTGAACAGTGAAGGTCTCCCCAGTGTATAAGGGCAATCGGGCACCTTGTTGAACTCACCGATGATGCGAGCGATCACCTGGTCTTCATCGACACGCGTCGCCTCGGGATTCAGCGAAACTGAGACCCTGGCCACATGTTCTCTACGTTCTCCCGCTTGCACTTCACCCAGCACAGGAGCGTCTCCCACGATGGAGGTGGTCATGCCAATCGGCAATCCCTCCTCGCGAAGCCTGTCGATAGCATGCTCCAGTGCGGCCACCTTGCGATCGGTCTCCTCCAGAGGAGTTCCTTCCGCCAGTTCAACATCGAAGTGAAACTGTCCCTGGAACAGGTCCGGCACCAGTTCCGACCCCAGTTCGGTGGCCCGAGGAAGAATTGCAAAGCACAGCCCAAGTGCGAGAACCGGCGGCACCCAGGCAACCTCAAGGACCCGATCGAGCATCCTCGCGTAGCTGTTCTGGGCCGCTTTCATCCCTGCAGCAAACACGCTGGAGATGGGGCTCAAACACCGATCGATCCACTCGAACACCTTTGACATCTTGCCGCTACTCGAGCCGTTGGCGATGATGGTCGGAATGACTGTGATGGCCACGAACAAGCTCGCCAGCAGTGAATAGGTCACCGTCAGCGCCTGATCGCGAAAGATCTCTCCACCGATGCCCTGAACAAAGATCAACGGCAAGAAGACCGCGATGGTCGTGAGGGTCGAGGCGATGATCCCCCCCATCACCTGACCTGTTCCCTGGGTCACGGCAGTACGCATCTCCACGCCATCGTCTCGCAGGCGCTGGATCGACTCCAGCACCACCACGCTGTTGTCGACCAGCATTCCGATTCCCAGCGCCAGACCTCCCAGCGACAGCACATTGATGCTGACGCCAGTCAATTCCATCAGCAGGAAAGTGACCGCCACTGAGATCGGAATGGAGAGTGCGATGGTCAGAGTGCTGATCATGTTTCGCAGGAACAAGAAAAGTACCAGCGCCGCCAACATCGCTCCCACCATGGCGGTGGATTCGACACTGGCGATCGAATCCTCGATGAAGCGAGCTTGGTCCGCGAGGATTTCCATCTCGCAGCCTGAGAGGCTTCGATCCTTCACGATCGTTTCCAGCCGTGCCCGAACTCCCTTGGCGACGGAAACGGCGTTGGCATCGCCCTCCTTGTAGAGGTCGATCTGAACCGCAGGCTTCCCGTTGACGCGCACCAAGATCTCTTCATCTTTCGGAACAATTGCCGCAGTGCCGATATCCCGGACCCGCAGGGTGCCGGATTCACCGTGACGCACGATCACATCTTCGATGTCCTCAAGGGACTGGAATTCATTCACCGTTCGCAGCCTGTAGGCGGTCTGCTGATCACGGATCTCTCCGCCAGATCGATTGACGTTTTCCTGCGCCAGGCGCTGGGCCACGTGCTGAACCGAGATTCCGAGTACATCGAGTCGCTTCGAATCGAGATCGACCAGTACCTCGTCCTCGGCACCCCCGATAACTCTCGCTGCTGCCACTCCATCGAGGGTTTCCAGCGAACGCTTGACCCTCAATTCTGCCAGCTTCCGAAGATCTGCAACAGGACGCGATCCGGTCAGTGCCAATCGCATCATCGGATCGAGAGAAGGGTCGAAGCGGAACACCAGCGGTGCACGCGAATCGTCGGGGAGATTGACAAGATCGAGCTTCTCCCGCACATCGAGGCTGGCTCGCTGCATGTCAGTATCCCAGCTGAACTCCAGCACCACCTCGGAGACGCCTGCACGAGATTCGCTGATGTATCTGCGCAAGCCCTGTACGACTCCGACCACATCTTCGATCGGCTCGGTGACCAGTTGCTCCACCTCATGAGGAGAAGCATCGGGCAGTTCAGTTTGAACCGTCAGGGTCGGGTAGGTGATATCTGGAAGCAGCTCGATGGGGAGACGCCCGAGCGAAAGGACTCCGAAGGTAAACGCAGCGATGGTGATCATTCCCACCGTCACCGGTCTTCGGATGATTCCCTGTAGCCAGTTCTCCATCGATCCTCCTCAGCTACGGTAGATCAACCTCCCGAGCTGTTGGTTCCGCTTGCATCACTGGTCGGCTTGGTTTGCGTCTCGACCTGTGGTGATCCTGAAGGATCGGCCGGAGTTGCACCGGTGGGGAGCACTGCCTCGAGCGGCCGTGATCCCTTTCCCGGGCGCCGTCCGGGTGCCTTACCCGCACCCCTTGAACCGCGCTCACCTGCGGAGCGCTGCAAATCTCTTCTCGGTTCCTTCTGAAGTGGTTCCCGAGTGGCGGTACCATCATCCTGTCTCTCGACGGTGAGTGAGTCGACCTGTACAGGAATCTCCCTGTAGACACTGACCCGATCTCGATCCTCAAGTTCACTGAGTCCCTGGACCACGACCCGATCTCCCAGGCCCAGTCCTTCCTCGCAAACGATGATCGTCTCATTCTCGTATCCGGTCACCACATCGATCTCCTGAACCGTTTCGCCATCTTCGAGGAGGCGGAAAACGCGAGATCGACCATCCCCTTTCAATACCGCCTTGCTCGGTATCACGATGCGATTCTTCATGGTCCTGGTGATGATGTCGATGTGGGCAAAGGCACCGGGTCTCAATGTCACGGCTGCTTCAGGAAAGGTGGTCAGCACCTCTACTGTCAAGCTCTGGCGATCTACCACTGGACTGATTCGCTCCACGGTACCTTCTGACAGCACCGGACCATCGCTCTCGGTACGCAACACACATCGCTGCCCCAAGGCGACATCTCCCACTTCACTCTCTGGCAGATACATCCGTACACGAAGTGGCTCGAAGTCAGCAAATGCGAACAGTTCGTCGCCGACTCGAACATATTGCCCCGGTTCGATCCGACGGCGGATGATGATGCCGTCGAACAAAGCCTCAGGTTGCGAGTGTCCCAGGTCGATCAGTGAACGAGCGTGGTTCGCTTCAGCTTTCTGCAGGGTAAATCGTGAATCTTCCAGTTCCTGAGTGGCGACACCTCGAATTTCAGACAGTCCCTGCAATCGTTCGAGAGTCGCACTGGCCTGTTCCATCTCGATTCGAGCGAGTTGTTCAGAGATCCTCAGTTCCTCCTGATCGATGGTACAGAGGACAAAACCCTCACCGACCTGCTGACCCTCGACCACGTGAACGACGTCGACACTTCCTTCGACCCTCGAGAGTAAGGAGACCTGACGCTCTGGTTCGAGGATTCCACTGCCACGAACTCGCTCTCGAATCACCGCCAGCATCGAGGAGGTCACCTCGACCGGCACCACTTCCTGGCGCTGGCTGGATCCCTGGCCTCCGTACTGATAGCCACCGGAGCCGCGTCCTCCCGAAGATCCAGGTCGCTCCATCTGCCCGGATCCGGGAGCAGCACTCCCGCCCGGGAAAGCGCCGTGAGAGAACCAACCGATGGCCAGCAGGGCGATCGAAATGATCAATTGCGGCATCCTGAGTTTCATGAGCGGCTTCCTTCACATTCCGGGCATGGGCAAGTGTCTCTCAGTCGATCCAACGACCAGATACCGGTGCGATGGCCGTCAGAAAAAATCAGATTCAACCCGTACCTACCGGTTCGTTCAAATCCGGTGCAGTGGAGATCCGCCGGAAGATCGTCCGGGTTGAGAATCGGTTTCCTCGACCACTCGTCGACACAGGCTGCGCACTCACAACTTTCCCGCAGCGGTCGATGAGGGAAAAGGCTCTCATGCCCGTCACCCCAAACGATCAGCAGAGTCGCTGGCTTCAACAGTTCGACGACTTCCGCTTGGGTCCTGGTAGATTGATTCATGAGGTCCCTTCAGGATCTGCAAACGACCGCCATTGTACATCTGGAGAGATTTCCCCTCACTCGATTCTGGGGCAGTCTGGATCAAATTGAGTGTTCACGGGAGAAGGCATGAACCCCCTCCGAAATTGGGTCGATCCCGGAGGGGGCCGATTTGGAAGGCAAATTCGGCTGCTCTTTCCCTCCGTGGGGCAGGAAAGAGAAAAGGTGGGCCGGAGAGAGGTACGCCGCGTCAACTTAGGGGAAAAACCACTCCACGGGTTCGACAACTCCCCAACTCTCTCCGGCCGTCGAACCGCTGCCAAACATACTTTGCACACTGTAAAATGTAAAGTACATTTTTCCCGACTTTCATAACTCCCCCTTGGTGTGGAGATTACAACTAAACAGAATCACAGGAGCAGGTCTTGCCTGGAACGAAACAGTGCTGGAAACTCATTCCGGAGGCTCGATGAACAACAACCACCCCGAGGTCTTCCAAGACTGGCTACTTCATCTGCAACAACAGATCTGTTCCACCCTTGAACAGCTGGAGCCGGATGCCCGCTTTCAGACCACTTCCTGGCAGCGACCTGAGGGAGGTGGAGGAGAGAGCCGACTACTTCGAGACGGGGAATTGTTCGAGCAAGCAGGAGTCAATATCTCGATCATCGAAGGGGATTCACTTCCTGCCAGCGCCAGTGCCGCAAGACCACAACTCGAAGGGCGGAGCTTCCGCGCGATGGGACTCTCACTGGTTCTCCATCCACGCAATCCATTCATTCCCACCACTCACATGAATGTCCGATTGTTCCACGCCGAAGCCGCAGGCCAGGAACCGATCTGGTGGTTCGGCGGCGGCTACGACCTGACCCCCTACTACCCGTTCCTCGAGGATGCACAGCATTGGCATCGCAATGCCAGGACCGCACTGGAGAGGCATGGCGCCGACTATTACCCGCGCTTCAAGGAATGGTGCGATCGCTACTTCTTCCTTCCGCATCGAGATGAAACTCGCGGAGTCGGAGGCATCTTCTTTGACGACCTCGATGAAGGTGGCTTCACCGAGGCGATGTCCATCACCCAATCGGTGGGAGATTCCTTCCTCGACGGATACCTGCCCATCATCGAACGGCGTCGACAACATCCCTACGGCGATCGAGAACGTCAGTTCCAGTTGTACCGGCGCGGCCGTTACGTCGAGTTCAACCTGTTGTTCGATCGGGGAACTCTGTTCGGAATCCAGAGTGGCGGTCGGACCGAGGCGATCTTGATGTCGCTGCCCCCGGTGGTTCGCTGGCAAAGCGGCTGGAGCCCCGAAAAAGGCACCGAGGAGGAAAAGTTGTCTGATTTCCTCCAGCCCAGGGATTGGCTGGAATCCCAGTAATCTTCCCTAAGTTTCAATAATAGAGTAGTTTAAGACTGAATCCTCCGGAGTCCCGAGATCAGCAATTGCCATTTCGGCAATTCAGCACTTGCCAATCTGGCAACTGGGGATATTCTCGTCAGTGAGGCATTTGAAATGTCATCGAGACTCCGATCGAAACGTAGATCGAGTTTCAGTTCGTCGTACGGAGAGGTAGACCCTTGAACCAGGAATACGAAGAAGAAGAAGAATTCGATGAGGAAGAAAGTGATGTCGGTGGCTGGCTCACCGATACACCGTACTGGCTCATCTCCATCGCCCTTCATGCCATCGTCTTGTTCATCCTCGGCAGTGTCGTCGTCCTCGAGATTGTCGAGGAGGAAGAACAGCGCAGAACGGTGGTCAAGAAGGAGATCAAGCCTCCCAAGTACGATCCCACGAAGAAGCGAGACATCGAGCGCAAGCCAGAGATCCTTGAGAAGCAAAAGAAGGATCCGGTGAAGATCCTCAAACCCGACAAGATCAGCCGAACTCCCAAGGGAACCAGCAAGAACAACAAGACCAACAAGAACATCAAGAACCAGCTCAATGATGCCTTCGGAATGACCGGCGCAGGAGCCGGTGCCTATGGAGATCGTTTCGGCAAGGGTTCCCTTTCTCGTGAGGGTGGATCCGAAGCGACCGAGAGCGCCGTGCTCGCAGCACTCAAGTGGCTCGAACGGCATCAACACCCCGACGGCCACTGGTCCTCGAATGGTTTCCTCCGCCCCGATGGTTGCGAGAAGGAAGATGGAGATGGATTCGAGGGCTACGATGTGGGCTGCACCGCCATGGCGATGCTCGCCTACCTGGGATTTGGCCACACACATGAGAGTGGCGAATTCCCTGAGTTCGTGGTGGTGATGCGCAAGGCGATGGACTGGATGCTCAAACAGCAGATCAAGGATGCCGATCCCAAACTCAATGGCTTGTACGGGTTGCCTCTCGAGGATTCCGACGAGTGGATCTACAACCACGCCATCGCGACGATGGCGATGAGCGAGTTACTGCTCCTCTCCCACGACAAGATCAAGTTGGCCAAGCCGGTCGAGAACTCGACCAAGTGGTGCCTGCGGGCACAGAATCCCGGATACGGCTGGAAGTACGGATACCAGGCAGGCCGTAACGATACGTCGGTCACCGGCTGGATGGTGCTGGCACTGAAGACCTCCAAGGTGTGCGCCCTGTCACGCTACATCAAGATCAAGTCCAAGGACTTCCAGCCCGCCTTCGACGGCGCACTCAAGTGGTTCGAATCCTGCACCTCTGAGCGCAGTGGAATCTGCGGATACGAGACTCCAGGTGACGAAGGTTCCCGTCTTCAAGGTCGGTACCCCGAACCCTATCCCTACTCCAAGGATCTGTCGTGCATGACTGCCGTTTCGGTGCTATGTCGCATCTTCGCCGGCGAAAAAACCAGCTCCGATGCGATCAAGTCCGGTGCCGCAGTATTGATGGAAGAGATTCCTCGCTGGCGTCCGCAAGAGGGCAAGCGTAAGTCGAAGATCAACCTCTACTACTGGTATTACGCGACCTATGCGATGTTCCAGATCGGCGGCAGCAAGTGGCGCGAATGGAACGAAGCGATGATCGAAGCACTGGTTCGCAACCAGCGAGTCGGTGGTTGCGAGGATGGTTCCTGGGACCCTGTCGGAGAATGGGGTATCGCAGGTGGCCGCGTCTACAACACCGCCATCGGAGCGATGACCCTCGAAGTTTACTACCGCTTCGCCAGGGCCGGAAACTGATGGGCGTGGTCCAGATGAACGATTCGACATCGGTGTTCGAGGTGCGACTCAATGGCGAGTCGCACCCCGTACATCCGGGAACCACGGTAGCCGCACTCATCGAGGAACTCGCCATCGAATCGACGGCGGTTGCAGTCGAACGCAATCGCAAGATCGTTCCTCGCTCACTTCATCCATCGACTGTCATCGAAGTCGGAGATGAACTGGAAGTGGTCACCATCGTCGGAGGAGGTTGATCGTTGAATATTGAACCGACCTGTATCACCGAAACGAAGCCCACACCCCTCGAACTGGGGGGCAAAACCTTTCGCTCACGGCTGATGGTGGGAACTGGCAAGTATGCCGATCACCAGACGATGAATGCCGCTCTGGAAGCCTCCGGTTGCGAGATAGTCACGGTGGCGATTCGACGAGTCGACCTCTCCAATTCCGACAACCTACTCTCCCACCTCGACCGGGAACGTTATTTCCTGCTTCCCAACACCGCCGGGTGCTTCAATGCCGAGGACGCCATCCGGGTTTGCCACCTGTCTCGTGAACTGGGTCTGGGAGACTGGGTCAAGCTGGAAGTGCTGGGCGACCACAAAACACTGCTGCCCGATCCGATCGGAACCCTCGAAGCTTGCCAATCCCTCGTCTCTGAAGGCTTCAAGGTGATGGTCTACACCAGCGATGATCCAGTGCTGGCTCTTCGATTGCAGGATGCTGGAGCGACCTCGGTGATGCCTGCGGGGTCTCCCATCGGTAGCGGCCAGGGAATCCTCAATCGAAACAATCTCTCCATCATCCTCGAGCAACTCGAGGTTCCTGTGATCATCGATGCAGGTGTTGGAACGGCCAGTGACGTCACCATCGCGATGGAACTGGGAGCCGAAGGGGTGCTACTCAACACCGGCATCGCCGGAGCCAGGGATCCAGTGGCGATGGCCCATGCGATGCGAAACGCTCTCGATGCCGGCTGGTTCGCTGCTCGTGCCGGACGGATTCAGAAGCGTAGATATGCCCAGGCATCCAGTCCCACCGAGGGCGTGCTGGGAGAGTGATGTTCCAGACTGCGGTGGGAAACGGAAGCGAAGACCCACCGGTCGGGTCTGATCTGATCGACTCCGCCACTGCAGAGCCTACCGCCTTTGAACCAGAGAACTGGCTCATCTTGCTGATCGCCTACGCGCTGATCACCATCTCGCTGGTCACTCTGCGAAAGATAACATCTCACTTCTTTGGCAAACCTGCGCCGCCAACGGTCGACCCCCTTTACAGGATCGAAGACTTGCTGATCATCTTCGGCTTGATGCTCTTCTCCACCGTCGGGGCCGCCATCTTGATGCGGAGCCTGTTTGAAAACACGGCGGTGGAGATCGCCGGATCCGCCACCATCAGCATCTTGATGATGGCGCTGACGATCAAGGTGTACCAAAAGCGATGTCTCGAGCAGAAGCGACCGGATGAATCCTTCTTCGGAACCGGTTGCGGCACGAGAAAGTCGATCGGGATCGCATTGCTGACTCTGCTGTGCTACCTGCCGGCTCACCTCGGAGTTTCAGCACTCTGGGATTCACTCTTGCGCATGCTCGATTTCGACAATGACTTGCAGCAAGGAATAGTGCTGTTTCAGGAAGCGATTCAGCAACAGAACTGGGGATTTCTATCGGTGATGGCAGTGACGGCGATGGTGATTGCTCCCTGCACCGAGGAAGTTCTATTTCGAGGATTACTCTTTCGATACCTTCGTGATCGGAATGGTTTCATTCCTGCAGCTCTGATTTCATCGATGCTATTTGGCCTGATGCATGATTCCAACTCGGGCCCGGTGGCAGTGCTCGGCTTCCTGCTCGCCTGGCTCTATCAACGAAGTGGCAGCCTGTGGCTGAGCATCCTCCTTCATGCCATGTTCAACTCGCTGATGATCAGCGCCATGTTCTTGTCCGAATTCTTCGAGTGGAGCAACTGAGATGGCCAAGATTGGAACTCTGATTCGCACCCTTCGGGAGGAGAAGGGAATTGCTGCCAAGGATCTGGCCGAACAGATCGGGCTCTCGGCATCGCAGATGAGCCGGCTCGAAAGTGGCCAGCGTCGCGTCAATAGCGAGGTCCTGGCGCGGATCGCAAGAGCGTTACAGGTGACGCCATCCGAATTCTTTGAGGAGGGAGAAGTGGCTCCCGTTCGGCCACTTTCCAGTTCTTCGGCGACCCCCCTGCGGGTGGCGATCGGAAAGATCATCCGTTCTGCGCGCCGCCAGAAGCACTGGACCGTCGAGGATCTGGCACGAAAGACCTTCACCTCCCGCGCCTTTTCCCTGTCGGTTGAGGAAGGGCGAAGAAGTGGCATCGAAAACGATTTCATCAAGAAAGCGTGCCGCTTGCTCGGCTTCACTCCCATCGACCTGCTGGCCGCTGCCGAAGAGAAACTGGACGTCACTGAACCGGAACCGCTTCATGTCGTAACACCCACCTCCAGCGAAGGGAACGGAACTCCTCTACTGGTGGCAGAGATGAGCGCATACCCGGAAGAATTGGATGAAGAGGGTCAGCCTGCGGGAGTAGTCGAGCAGTGGCTACAGCTGCCGGGAATCGATCCGGATCGGTCCTTCGCGGTTCGAGTCGACGGAGATGCCATGACCGGGCCCGGAGAAAACTGCTTTCGTAGAGGCGATGTGATCGTGTTGGGACTGGATGAAATGGTCACCAGCGGCTCCTTTGCACTGGTGAGAACATTGTGGAAAAATCAGCAAGAGCCACATGAAACCTCCAAGACGCTGTTCTGTCGCTATTTCGATGACGACGAGGAAGCGATCCGATTACAGTTCTTGCGCTCCGAGAATCCTCCATACATACTTCCCACATCAGAGGTGGAACGCGCCTGGAAGGTGCTCTTACATCTCCGAAATCCTGCTGGCCCTGGTTTCCATCCCTGAACCTGCCCACACAAGCCAGTAGCACCAAAGAGTTTACGACAGATACGGTTTTTTCAGGTGCACCGGGAACAGAACCGCTCCCTGAGCCGTTAATTCAGCAGACACACCTCCTCACGGGTCGGAGGGAATTCGTTCCCTCCGGCTCTATTTCAATTCCAGAGGGTGGAGTCGTTCTTGTCAGATCTTGTCAGATCTTGTCAGTTCAGCCTAGCCAAGCCGCTCCCCCACACAGAACCCGTTGTATGACCGGTGAACCATGACCGGTGAGTACTGAGGAATCGTTCGAGGCATCGTTCGAGGCATCGTCCAACACATCCGTGCTCATGTGCGGATGTTGGTCGTGCGGATGTGGAATTAGAATCGGCGGAGGCACGGTGATAGGAACCGAACCTCCGCCGAAGAAGAGAGGGCAAGTTGTTCAGCGGATGTCGTGAATCCGCAGATCGGGCTGCAGAGCTTGCAGGGTTTGCAGCACTTCCTTGTAGCGCTGCTGACCTCCGACTCGCAGGTAACGCTCGAAGCTCTGAATCGCTGCCTTGCGATTCTTGTGCATTAACTGCACCCGGCCGATCCAGTAGTAAGGTTCGGAAAAGGTCGGATCTGCTTCGAGGGCATCCTTGAAGCAGACGAGAGCCTTATCGCTTCGTTCCATCTGCATGTAGAGATTACCCAGTTTCATCAAGGGTCCCGAATATTCTCTACCGTTTTCAGTGCCATTGATGACTGCCAGGTAGGACTTTTCAGCAGCGGAGTAGCTGCCGAGGCCCTCCAAGATCTGAGCTCCCAGGTAGCTGTAACGCAGATTATCGGGGTCCAGTTTCTTGGCGCGTGCCAGTGCCTTCAGCGCATTCTTGTGGTCAGTTTTTTCCCAGTACAGTTTCGCCAGTTTCTCCTGGTATCTCGCTTCCTTGGGAAAGTCCTTCGCCAACTCGGTGTATTTCTCCAGCTTCACATCGATGATGGTGGATCGATTTTCCTCGTCCTCGATGACCACTTGCTGGGAGATGGGGCGAATCGTCTGGGTCGTACAACCAGAGATCAGGAAAAACAGGGGCAAGGTGATGAGGGCCCCGAAGATGCGTTGGTTCATGTTTTCAAATCCTCTCGACGAAGCGGCTCCCGTTGAGGGTGACCTATCTCCGTGAGGAATTGATCGGATCTGCGGCGGGGACTCTTGAGGGAATTGTAGGATTTCACCCGTACGACCGCTGTCAGCACCCCATCCGGGAGTACCCGGTCGGGGCTTCTGCTCTCCTGGTGCTTCTCCACGCCCCCGTAGCCCCTTCATCGTGACCACCCTTGCCCCTCTCTTCAGTCGGAGCCCACGCGGGTGTTGGGCCATCTCAGGGAAACCATTACCGACCCGTTTGTGCCGTGCCCTCCCCAGCACCGATCAGAATCGATCATAGGGGGGTGCATAGTTGACCTTTCCTTGCCAGCCATCGAGACCACCCTCGCTCAACTCGAGCACCTGAAAAGCTTCGCTCGCCACTGGCCATGAAGTTGACGCTGCTGGGCGGGCCGCCAGCCAAAACGGCTGTAGTACTCTGGATCTCCCAGCACAAAAGCGGCACCCACCCCCTGGTACCGGCAAAGGAGTGTGGCCACAGTACGACTCCGAGGAAGCGACTCACCCGTCTCAGAATGCGATGCGCTTGCGGAAGCGACTTTCATCGACGGTGATCTTGACGATCCGGCTGCCCACCTCGATCTGATCGAGCAGGTCGAGCCCTTCGACCACCTGACCAAATACCGTGTAGCGGCCATCGAGATGGGGAGTCGGGAGGTGAGTGATAAAGATCTGGGAACCTCCGGTGTCATCCCCTGCCTTCGGCATGCCGACGGTACCGCGCCGGTAGGTCCTCGGGTGGATCTCGTCGATCAGGTGCCAGCCCTCGTCCCCCCATCCGTCTCCGCGAGGACCACCACCTTGGGCGACAAAGGAAGGAACGACCCTGTGGAAGATCCGACCATCATAGGCGTGGCGTCGGATTCCATCGATGAAGGCGCTGACATGGCGCGGAGCCGCTGCCAGATCCAGTTCGATCACCATCGTTCCCGACTCCAGCTGGAGAAAGACCCGCGGAGGACCTTCTCCGGTCAGCTGGCGGGAAGTGATCATCTCGGCGGGAGAACGCCCGCCAAGGGGAGGAGTCGGTATCTTCAGCACCCTCGCTCCCGCACTCCTGACCGTGCGAAACGGATCCTTGAGTGCCTGACGAGCCAGCAACTCGCCGACATCGGTCTCGGCGAGTTGACCGAGCAGTTGCACTCGCAACTCCCAGCTCTCGACATCGAGCGATCTCGCCCACAGGCTCTTCAGTTGCTGCTGCCAGTCTTCGATCTCGCTGCTCGCGGCCAACTGCGCCGCGGGCATCTTCACCGACACATCCACATCTCTGAGGGCCCGCAGGATCATCCCCTCGATCGCTGGATCCTCGATCGATTCGAGAGCCGAGACCGCTGCCGCACGAACTCGCCGATCGGGATCGTTCAGGAACTTCTCCAGCGAAGGGAGGCCCACTGCTCCGAGGCTAGCGACGGCGGTCGCCGAAGCACTTCGGATCCATACAGATTCATCCCGACTGAAATCCGCCAGAATCTCTGCGCATCGAATCGGAGTCAGCAGCCCGAGCAGCGCTGCAGAAGCGAGTGCCCCGATCGCTGCGGATCGAACCGATTCCGATCGCTCAGGATCGAGCGATCCGATGATGAAGGGCAGCTCCAATGCAGTCGCTCCGATGCCAAGACTCTCCACCACCACCGGAGCTACCAGAGGATGCTGCTCCTGGATCAAGTGCCTCAACAATAGATCTCTGACCTGATCACTTCGATCCCACTCCAGTTCACGCAGCTTGCCGAGGGTACGCAACGCCTCGACCCGGGCGGTCCAGGGACTGGCCCGATCGAGCAGCAGTGCATCGAGGCCATCCACGCACAGGGGGTCGAGCGGCTGTCGACAACCCCACGCCGCATAGGTCCGCACCAGTCCCGATGGATGAGTCAGCGCCTTGCGAAGAGGTGCCGATGTCTCGGCATGATCGATCTTCATCAGGGCATAGGCGTAGGGCCAGCGCTCCGATGGGCTCTCCTGCTCCAGTCGCATTGTCAGCAGCGGGATCCCGGCCACCGCTTCGGTCCCATGGCGCCACAACGCCAGCGCCGCCTCCTGGCTGAGTACGTCATCCGTCTCGACTTCGAGGATCTCGATCAATCTCGCCACGGCAACCGGGGCACGACTCGCCCGATCATCTTCGGCAAAGACGATCCTGCCGAGAGCAGTGATGGCCGACTTGCGAACAGTGGCCGGCCACGGCAAGTCACTCCATTGCAGCAATGAGTCGAGCGCCTGAGGGTCACCCAACTGGCCCAGCGAAAATGCGATGGAAGAGAGCACTCGCGGATCTTGTTCGCTGCTTCCCGCCGCGATCAATGCCGCAGCGCCCTCCTTGAACCTCGATTTTCCCGCCACGTCCGCTGCTTTCTGGCGAACTACAGGCGATTTCTTTCTCAGCATCCTCTCCAGGAACACCCGTTCGAGACTGCGCTCATCCTCTGCCTTGTCGAGTAGCTCGATCGACAGCGTCTCGACTCTACCCCTGGCAGACTCTGCAGCCGTAGAGGTCTCCGAGCGATCCCCAGGCCCCTGACAAGAACCCAGTAGCCAGGGTAAGAACAGCAGGACGGTGAAGGACATCGAATCACATTTCATCTGGCTCATTCCTTCTTGTTGGTCTCGCCGTGACCCCGGAGCAGTTCCTCGATCTCTTCCTTCGAGTAGACCACTCCAGTTCCTGATCCTGGACAGTCATCTACCACCTCCTTCCACTCGTCGATCGACGAGAGGTTTTGGTGCCAGAAGGGGAAGGTCTTGCACTGTGGCGGGCGGACGGGATAGATGGTGCAGCCATTGTCCCAGAAGATGCACTCTCGGTTCGGCTTCTCGATCAGACTGAGCTGGCGACCGACGGTCCTGACATACTTCTTCTCGAACGCTGCAGGGGTGATCTCGAGAAACTCTGCCATCTCGCGGATGTCATCGCTTCGAACCCATACATATCCTTCCACCCTGCAGCATTTGCCACATTGGGTGCACTGGAAGGGCAATCCTGCATCCCACCACTTGCCATCCATGACACGACCTTTCTGCGAGAAACCGTAACCCGGAAGCGGAGAGGAGGGAATAGTGCCGCTTCTTCCTGGCAGTGCCCGTGTTCCTGGCAGTGCCCGTGGCGGTGCTGACGCAGTCTGGTTACGATCCGTCCGGAGGAAAACGATGCCCCTGATATCCGCGAAGCCGATGTATCGAATCGCCATCCTGTTGCTGCTCTGCTCGACTGTTACCATCGTGCCTGGCTGTGTCGATCGATCCTTGACGATCCGCACCGATCCCGTCGGTGCTCGAGTCTTCATCGATGGCGTCGACGTCGGAGAATCGCCGGTCACCCTGCCCTTCTCTCATTACGGAACGAGAGCGGTGCTGGTCCGGATGGAAGAAGATGATCAACGAGGGGAAAGATCTCTCGCTCCCCAGCATCGTCTGGTCCACCTCTCTCCCCCCTGGTATCAAAGGTTTCCCATCGACATCGTCTCCGATCTCCTGTGGCCAGGGACCATCGAGATCTCTTTCGAGGAGCAATTCGTACTGGAGGCACAGGATCTCGACGCACTTTCGGAGCAATTCCGCGCCACTGCCCGTGAACACGGTGTCACCGGCCCCCTGGATCCACCGAACGATGATCAGAGATGAGCCTGTCGTGAGCACGGTAGTGGTGACTGACCTTTCCTTTCAGCCGCCAGATCGACAACCGGATCAACTCGAGGGGTTGAGGGTACTGGTACTGGGTCTCGGAAGGCATGGGGGCGGTGCCGAACTGGTTCAATTCCTCGCCCGTCGAGGGGCCGAGGTTTCCATCTCGGATCCTGCTTCTCCGGATCAACTTCGTAAATCGCTCGATCGGATCGAATCGAAGGTGACCGGATCGTTACACATCGGTGAACCCCATCACCCAGACCATCTCGATCGGTGCGACTGGGTGGTGGTGAATCCTGCCATTGCCCCTGGAACACCGATCCTCGAACAGATCGCCAGCAGAGACATCTTGCCCGTCACCGAGTTGGGATTGGCACTCTCCTGGTTGCCCACCAAGCACCTGGCTCTGGTGACCGGAACTCACGGCAAGAGCACCACCTGTCAGCTCGCCAGCCAGATGCTGAAGGAGTCGGGTTTGACAGCGGTGGCCGGCGGAAATCTCGGCGGAAGTTTGCTCTCGCACCTCGACGATGAAGGCCTGGAACAGCGACGACTGGTGGTCGAGGTCTCTTCCTTCCAGGCCCAAAGACTCGCTCTCCGGGGAGACGCTGCGTCAGTGGTGATGATCACCAATCTGACCGATGATCACCTCGACTGGCATGGCAGCCGCCAGGCCTACCACCAGGCCAAGCTGAGTCTGCTCGACCACGCGAGTGGGCCAGGTTCGCTGGCGATTCTTCCCGACGATGGCCCCCTCCAACGAGAAGGTGTGAACAAAGCGAGGATGGAGATTCGCTGTCGCGCCGATGGCACCGAGCAGCACTCTCGTTGCGTCGGGGATCAGCTGGAGATCAGGACTCGAGACGAGAAGACCCTGACCATTCCGTATCGTCCCTCTGCGGCGCTGGATGGTCCAACCGGGCTCGACAATGCGCTTCATTCCGCCACCCTTGCGGCGGCACTAGGGGCCACCGAGGACGGAATCGCCACTGCGATCCGCCAGTACCGTGGACTGCCTCACAGGTACCAGCATGTCGACGAGCGCCGGCAGATTCAATTCATCGACGATTCCAAGGCGACCACTCCGGTAGCCGTGGCTTCGGCCCTCGGACGCAGCCAGTCCTCGGTCCACTGGCTCTGTGGTGGTGTACCGAAGGGCGACCCCATCGATGCCAGCCCACTACGGTCGCCGTTGCAACAGCGTCAGTGCCATGTCTATTGCTTCGGCGCTCATGCCTCACTGTGGCAGCAGGCCCTCTCCTCACTGGGCAGCACTCCGATCGAGGTTCATGAGAAGCTCGAAGATGCCGTATCCAGCGTGGCCAGCCGTGCCCGACCAGGGGAAACGGTGCTTTTCAGTCCTGGGGGCACCTCCTTTGATCACTTTTCTTGTGCGGAAGATCGAGGATTGCACTTCCAGAAGTTGATCCAGCAGTATTTTTAACAGCGCAGCCAGTGGATGCTCCCGGCCGCCTGAACTGGGTCATATTTTTCTAAAATCTCTGGATCCCAGATACTGCGATGTCACGATGGTCCGAGATCACTGCAATAGTGCCAACCGGTGCCGGAGGATTCTTGGCGAAAACACGAACTCAATTCATGTGCCTCGAATGTGGCACCTCCCATGAACGTCACATGGGCCGCTGCCCCGATTGCGGGACCTTCAACTCGTTGAAAGAACACCGACTCTCCCCGCAACCGAGCCCGCCACGAACCGTACTGCAAAACTCACCACCGGTGGCGGTACCCATCGAACAGGTCGATGCCAACGAAGGGGATCGAATCGTCACCGGTCTCTCCGAGGTGGATCGAGTTCTCGGAGGTGGATTGGTGCCCGGCTGTGGATTGTTGATCTCTGGCGAGCCGGGGATCGGAAAATCGACCTTGCTGCTGCAGATTGCTCAGACCGTCTCGCGCCAGGGAAAGAGATTTCTCTACGTGACCGGTGAGGAATCCGCAGCACAGGTGCGGCTTCGCTCCGATCGAATCGGAACGGCAGGATCGGAGTTGTGGCTCCACTCCGGTTGTGATCTCGGCTCCATCGAGGAGTTGATCGCTCAGCATCAACCGATGGTGGTGGGAATCGACAGCATCCAGACCATCTGCTGGGACCAGATTCCCGCCGGTGCGGGTGGAGTGACACAGGTACGAGAAGTGGCCTCCCGGCTGCTGGCTCTCGCTCGCAATGTCGGATTCCCCATCTTGATGGTCGGACATGTCACCAAGGACGGCACCGTTGCCGGGCCGCGAACCCTCGAACACATGGTCGATGCAGTGCTTCAATTCGAGGGCGAGCGTGGTCACAGCCTGCGCATCCTTCGCGCCCTGAAGAACCGCTTCGGCTCGACCGAAGAGGTCGGGATCTTCGAGATGTGTGCCGAGGGATTGAACGAAGTCGACAACCCGTCGGGGCTCCTCCTCTCCAACCGTCACGGTTCTTCTCCCGGTTCAGCGACCGCTGCGATTCTCGAGGGAACCAGACCACTACTGGTGGAGATCCAGGCGCTGGTCACCCCGGCGGCACACGGCGCACCGGCTCGAAAACCATCGGGTATCGATGCCGGACGATTGTCGATGCTCGCCGCAGTGCTCGAGAAACGTCTCGGAATTCCCCTCGGAGATTGCGACATACACGCAAATGTCGTCGGTGGGGTGAAACTGAAGGGAACTGCTGCAGATCTGGCACTGGCCGCCGCCATCCTGTCATCCTTCCATGATCGCTCGTTGCCCAAAGATGTGATCTTTGCCGGCGAAGTGGGTCTACTCGGGGAAGTTCGCCCGGTTCCTGGAACTCGTCAACGACTGGAGGAAGCGAGTCGCCTCGGCTTTCATTCGGCATGCGTGGCCCCCGGAAGCCTCGACAGTTCAGGTCCTGAAGGAATGCGAATTCATGAGATCGCAGAACTTCAGATGCTGGCGGCCAGGTTCCTCCAATGAACTCTCCACCGATCCTCCCCAGGAGATTTGATCTCCTGGATTCCCAGGGTCGGATCAGTTGGGCGACCATCTGGCTCCTTTCCCTACTAATGATCTACCTTGGCGCTTTCTGGCCGATCTATCCGGTCCAGGACAACTCCGAGATCGAATCACTTCTCCAGCCAAAAATCGTCGATGCAGCTGACCAGCATCTGTCGCAGCTCCAGTCGAAAGAAGAGAAGCAGCGTCTCTCCTTCGATGTTCAGGCATTGCTCTACATCCACCAACTTCGAGGAACCCGTGCCATCGCAGTGCAACACTTCTCGTCACAGGAGTGGGGTAGAACGCTGATGCTGATCTCGAAGTACACCACCGATCTGGCCAAGGGGGAGGTGGTACTGGGACTGATGCTACTGGCGGCACTCTATTCCAGAATCAAGGGACTCTCAGGTGAGATCGCAGTGAGGGCCAACACGGGACTGGTCGGGATGCTACTGGCGGCTACCTTGACCTGGGTGAGTAAGATCGGTGCCGGTCGCGCCAGGCCCAATGGACTGTTCTATCGTGGAGATCTCGACTGGATCCCCTTCTCGCTGGAAAATCTTCATCATAGTTTTCCATCGGGTCACGCCACTGCAGCAGGTGCGCTGATGATGGTATTCATCTTCAACTTCCCTCGATACTGGTTCCTGTGGCTCGGGGCAGCGCTGTGGATCTGTGCCACTCGAGTGCTGACTCTCAACCACTGGCCGACAGATACCTGGATGGGATTGCTGATCGGCGCCTTCAGCGTTGCACTGATCAGTTCGATCACACAGTTGCGGAGAGAAGTTCCCGCTCAAGAACCTGCGCGATACCAGAGTTCCAGGGAAACCACCCTACCGGTCGAGTAGTTGAGGGTGCCCACATCTCCGTTGCTCCACACCTTCAGGCAACCCGAGCCTTGCGGTTCAATTCCATCTCTCGCGCGCGCCTCACTTGAAAGAAGCAGCCAGGCGGATCCGGGTGTCTGGAGCCACTGCGAATATCCCTGCGGAAATTGATCGCTCAGCGACGGCACCGTTTTCTGCCCCTGTTTCGGGTTGCGATCGAGAGCGAACACCAGAGATGGCTCGTTGTAGCCATGGACCACCAACGGCGCCTCCGGGGCGTCGCTCGCTGCGATGACATTGACGATCTGTGGAGCCAGTTGCAATCGGCTCTGGACCTCGCCGAGACCGACGAAGATCCACTGAAAACCGATCCAGGTCGTGATCAACGGCAACCCTGGACCTCGCCAGCCCCAAAAACGCATCCCTGGTTTCATCTTCAGCACCAGCATCGCCGCACAGAGGAGAGTTGCAGTGACGAAGATCATCACCGAAGCACTCGCTCCATGGTGGTTCATCGCCACGGCGGAGGCGATCGACAGCAATAGAAGCATCAGGAACGAGAGCCACCGACCGGCCTTTCCAGCGATCCCATCGAACAGTGTGGTCTCCACCTCCCCCCGCTCCATCCGGGAAGAGACCAGCACCACCATCACGGCGATTCCTGGAAACGCCGCAAGGATGTAATGGGGTAACTTGGTCGCCACCACCGTCATCAATAGAAGTACAGGAAGCACCAGAGCGGCCAGTAGGACTCCCCTTCCTGGCGGGCCAAATAGTTGCCGCCGGTGGTGGACCACGATGGGAAACAGCAGTGCCGAGAGCGGTACTGCGCCCAACAGGATCACCGGCAAGTAGAAGGGCAACCCGAGGATCCAACCGATCCAGCCACTCGCGCCATGGCTCTCGATGGCCGAGGTACTCCGTTCGATCAGGTGATGCTGGATGCCGATCTCTGCCAGTTGCCCCCCGGTGGCATCGTTGGCGGGGATCGCCCAGCCGAGGAAAATCACCACCGAGATCAGCGATGCGATGGCGACCGTACGCCACCACCTTCGCCCGAGTTCCAGGCTTTGCCTGCCGGCGATCGATGCCCAGGTCGAGGCCAGCAAGAAGATGAGCGGTCCCACCGGTCCCTTGGCCAACCACGCCCACGAGAGAGC
Source organism: Planctomycetes bacterium UBA1146 (assembly GCA_963694575.1). GTDB lineage: Bacteria > Planctomycetota > UBA8108 > UBA1146 > UBA1146 > QNYK01. The sequence continues at coordinate 20,237 of CAVOEM010000011.1, forward strand.
CAGCGTCAGCAGGGGAAGGTGCTTTCGATGCGCACCATGAATCGCCTGATCGACGAGAACCGCCAACGACACGGAGATCCCCGCCATCATCGTGGCATCGGCAGTGGCAGCGGTTCCAATCACCAACGGCAGCGGCATCCACGCCCCCACTACGGCCGCATTCACACCCACTTCACGACCACCGAGATTCCTACCGATGTGAAAAGTCGCCAGTGCAGTGATGAGAGATGCCAGGATCGATGGAATTCGAACGGCCAGATCGGTCGCACCCAGCCAACCGATGGATGGCATCATCAACCAGTACACCAGGGGAGGTTTGTCAGGGCGAAGTTGGCCGTCGAATCTGGGAACCAGAAGATCTCCAGTCCGGAGCATCTCTACCGCCGCCCGACCAAAGCGAGGCTCGTCCCGATCCCACAACAGGGTCGAGGACGCGAGCTGGATTCCGCTGACACACAACACGATCAGCAATACAGAGATGGGGAAGCCTTTCGACTTCATACCCTGCCCATCCCAACTGAGATCGTCATCGCTGGAGAGCTTCTCGAACAATATCCCAGTCGATCCGCGGTGCCTGAATAAATACAGGTGGGGCTCCCGAAAGTCGCTCCCGGATCGAGTCTGCCCTGCTCCCCGGATCCGGGTGGGACGAGAGCCACGCCGGCACCGATGATTGCAAATCTTCTCCACTCAACTTGTCAAAGAAGGTCGCCATCGCGAGGCCATTCCAGCCCGCCGCTTGAACCATCTTGAGCCCTACTTGATCGGCATCGGTTTCATGATCCCTGCTGTATCCCTGCCGGATCAGATACTCCAATCCTCCCCCCAGAGCCGCAGTCCCGGACAAATCTCCTAAGCCCGCCTGGACCAAAGCGGCCAACGAAAGCGACTGGACCAACTGGCGTAGTCCGTGGCGCCCAGTGGCATGGGCAAGTTCATGTGCGATCACTCCCGCCACCTCATCGGCGCTGTCAGCGGCCAGCAATAGACCGGTGAAGACCGTGACATATCCACCAGGCAAACAGTAAGCATTGACCAGTTCGCTCTCCACCACCACCAGTTCAGGATCGAGTCCTTCGATATCCAGATGAGGGCTGAGGGAATCGAGGATCCGAGTCATTGCTGAATTGACCACCTCATCGGTACAGACGATTTGATCGCCAAGCATCGATTGGTGTGCGGCTTTCCCGAGACTCTGGTCGAAGGAGATGGGAACCAAGGGGATCAACAGTCCGACCGCCAGCACGATACCAAAATACAAAAGGATGGCGATGCTCGAGAGGATCGCCAGAGAGACCAACAAGATCTTGCCCGGTCCCCACCGTCGCTTTCGCAGAGTCCTGGCCATTTCTTCCAGTTGATCGGAGAGTTCCAGAGGCGCGCAAGAGTTCACCTCGGCAAACACAGCGGAATCCCTCATCGAAAAGGCGAGATCTCCCTGCGCAGATCGAACGCTGATACAACTGCCAAGGATTTCAGCTCGAGCAGAATGAAGATCGATGGTCCCATGTTGACCGTCCGCACCACTCAACAGCGCCCGGCTCTCCTGGATCCTGAGGTTTGCAGCGCCACTGACGCCGAACTCACCCCCATGGGCAGTGACGGAAAAACCGGGAGATTCGCCGGCCATCGCCTAGTGATCCCGCCCAGGGCTGGCTCTCAATACAGCTTCTGCCCCGAATCCTGCGGGCGCATCTATGCGAGTCACTTCCACCGCCGCCACCTTGAACTCGGGAGTTTCCGTGATGGGGTCAACATCGGGATTGGTGATGTCGTTGGTCATCGTCTCCTCAGGAAAGGCAAAGCTCATGAACATGGTCCCGCGAGGAGACGTCTTGGTGATGGCCACTCGAGTCGTCACCTCACCCCGCCGCGAGCGGATTTTTGCCCAGTCCCCATCTTCGAAACCCAACTTCTCTGCGTCCGCTGGATGGATCTCGAGCCATTCATTGGGGACCAGAATTCTGAAACCTGCTGAACGGCCCGTCATAGTGTTGGTGTGGTAGGTCGGCAATCGTCGTCCCGTGGTCAGATAGAACGGGTATTCATCATCGGGATTCTCTGAGGGAGGCACGTAGTCGAGCAACTGTAACTTGCCCTTGCCATTGACGAACTCATCCTCGTGAAGTACTGGAGTTCCCGGGTGGTCCAGATGAGGGACTGGCCATATCAGATCTCCACTTTCAATCCGATCGTAGTTGAGCCCCGAATATATCGGAGACAGGGAAGCCAGTTCGTCAAACACCTCTTCACTGCTGGCATATTCGAAATCGACTTCGGTATCCATCCTCTTGGCCACTTCGGCGATGATCCACCAGTCCGGCTTTGCTTCTCCCGGCGGAACGGCTGCCTTCCTCAGGCGTTGCACTCTTCGATCCGAGTTGGTGAAGAAACCATCCACTTCGGTGAACGCCGCTGCGGGGAAGACCACATCTGCTTTCTTCGCCGTGTCGGTGAGAAACATGTCCTGAACTATCAGGAAATCCAGTGCCTCGAGGGCTCTGGTCGTGTGCTTGACATCCGGATCGGTGACCAGGGTGTTTTCTCCACAGATCCACATCGATTTTACGCGACCATCTACAGCATGATCGAGGGCAGCAATCTTGGTGATCCCATTTTTGGGATCCATCGGAACACCATAGGCCTTCTCGAACTTTAGCTGGGAGACCGGATCATCTACGGCCTGAAATCCAGGATAATTGTTGGGCAATGCGCCGCAGTCTCCAGCACCCTGGATATTGTTCTGTCCGCGCAATGGATTGATCCCGGCACTTCGTTTACCCAGGTTGCCGGTGATCAGTGCCAGATTACAAAGGCTCTGTACATTGGAGACACCGCAGATGTGCTCGGTAATTCCCAGAGTGTAATAGATCCCCGCGCGCTCTGCGGATCCGAATGCAATGGCACATTCCCGAATCAACTCTGCAGAAACCCCGGTCACTCCCTCGGCATATTCGGGCGTGAAGGGTAGCAGGTGCTCCTTCAACTCTTCGAAGCCTTCAGTACGCTTCTCGATGTAATCCAGGTCTGCTAACCCTTCTTGGATGATCACGTTGGCCATCGTATTGAAGAGAGCGACATCGGAACCGAGATGCAGCGGCAAGTGCCCCGTGGCTAACTCTGCCAGGGGTATCTTTCGTGGATCGACCACGTAGAGCTTCGCCCCCTTACGAACCGCCTTCTTCACACGCACCGCGATGATCGGATGGCACTCCGTCATATTGGTGCCCACACACAACATCATCGGGCAATCCTCGATCTCGGGAATCGAGTTCGACATTGCTCCGCGTCCAATTGAGGCCGCCAGACCGGCGACCGTTGGACTGTGTCAGCCACGCGAACAATTATCGACCTGATTGGAGTTCATCACTGCTCGGGTAAACTTCTGCAGCATGTAAGCCCCTTCGCCAGGAGCCCTGCCGCTGGCAATGGCGTAAAAGGCTTTGGGGCCATGATCCGCACGGATGCTCTTCAAACGTTCCGCAGTGTACTCAAGGGCTTCGTCCCAGTTCACTGCTGTCAACTCGCCTTGCTTACGAATCAGCGGTTTCGTCAATCGGTCATCGGAGTTGACGAAATCAAAACCAAACTGCCCCTTCACGCACAATGCACCTGCGTTAACCGGGCCATCGAGGACGGGCGTGACTCCAATCATCTTTCCATCTCTGGAATGAAGATTGATGGAGCAGCCAGTACCGCAATAGGGACACACGCTGCGAGTGACCTCGACCTCTCCAGGGATCGATCCCTGATTGACCATCTTCTTGTCGGCAAGAGCCCCTGTCGGACAGGTGTAGATACACTGCCCGCAAAGGGTGCATTCACTACCCATCAAGAGACCATCGAAAGCGGTGGCGATGCCTTTGTTCCACCCTCGTCCAGTCATGGTGATGGCATGATCCGCTTCCACTTCATCGCAGATTCGCACACACCGATAACAGGAGATACAGCGGTCGTAATCGCGCAATAGGAAGGGATTGGAATCGTCCTTCGAAGCGTTGCTCGTCGCTCCCAGAAAGCGATTGCGGCCAACCTTAAACTCGGTCGCAAGATCATGGAGCTCACAACTCCCAAGATCCCTGCACCTCGGACATTCATCGTCAGGATTTTCGGAAAGAACCATCTCGACCAGGGTGCTCTGCATCCTCCGCAGCTTTTCGCTCCCTGTGCGAACCACCATGCCTTTTTCTGCATGGAGTGTGCAGGAAGAGGCTGGCATCCGACGGCCTTCCACCTCGACAACACACAACCTGCATGAGCCATAAGGATCGAGTCGTTCATCCCAGCAAAGTGTCGGAACGAAGGTTCCTTGGCGTCGAGCGACCTCGAGCACCGTCTCGCCCTTCTCGAAAGACACTTCTTGGCCATCGAGATTCATCATCGAATCACTCACATGAATCTCCTTTACGCGGATTAGCCGGATTCGAAGTCTTCTGGCCATCGATGTAATTTTGAATCACATCCGGCCAGTACTTCTTCAGGGTCCTGGTGATGAAGGGTGCTGCCATCCCAAGTCCACAGGCACTGGTCTCTTCCAGTACCTCTTCAAGATCAGCCAACTCTTGGAGTGGATTGGCGCGAATCACCGGATTACCCGATGAATGCTCGATCAGCTCATCGAGCAGTTCGGTCACTCTCACGGTACCGATGCGACAGGGAAAACACTTTCCACACGATTCCTGGGCAAGAAAGTACATGCTCTCGCGAGCCGCCTGGACCATGCATCGTGTCTCATCGTGCACGATGATTCCGCCCGCTCCGAGCATCGCTCCCAAAGCGGTCAGCGATGCTGGATCGAGGGCCACGTCGAGATCGGCGGCTCCAACGAATCCGCCACTGATTCCGGCCATCGTCACACCCTGGATCGCTTTTCCATCGGGCGTACCCCCCGCATGAGTTTCCAGCAGTTCTCGTAGTGAGGTGCCGATGGGAACCTCGTAATTTCCGGGGCGAGATACATCTCCTGAAACGCTGAAGACACGGGTTCCAGCATGATCCCCCAACCCGAGGCCGTTGAACCACGCTCCACCTTTTTCAAGGATCGCCGGTACTGCACAGAAGGTTTCGACGTTGTTGACCACCGTCGGAAGATCAAACAGGCCATGAGTGGTGGGATAAGGTGGCTTTTCCCTGGGGAAAGGGTGTTTCCCCTCCAGTGAGTTCAACAGCGAGGTCTCTTCACCACAGATGTAGGCTCCGGCTCCACGTCGAATCACAATCCGAAATGGCCTGCCGGTTCCACAGGCATCGTCTCCGAGCAAGCCCGCCGCGGTCGCTTCATCGATGGCGATCTGAAGTGATTCGAGGATCTCCGGGTATTCCCAACGGAGGTAGACGATGCCGATCTCGGCACCGGTCACCAGACCTGCGCAGGTCATCCCCTCGAGCATTGCGTGGGGACTGTGCGCCATCAGGAGGCGGTCCTTGAAGCAACCCACCTCACTCTCATCTGCATTGCATACGATGTACTTCGGTCCACGGCTCTCGTTACGAACCGCCTCCCACTTGATTCCGGTGGGGAATCCTGCACCGCCTCTACCGGTAAGTCCGCTCTCCTTCAACTGCGAGATCACCTCTTGAGGATTGGAGGCCGCCCGCTTGGGGCTCTCCCAGGCTCCATGAGAAAGTGCGCCCTCAAGGGAATCGATTCCATCTCGGATATCTCTGAAGAGGCACTCTTCCACGCCTGTCTCCGGCGGAAGAGGCATCGTCGCTGCAGTCATGCTGTCGAGGGAACCGGCCCGGGCATGGTGGAAAAACTTCTCCCCGATCAGGATCGGAACTGGCATATCACATCGCCCCGGACAGGAGATCTTCTCGATCTGCCCCGAATGAGCGACTCCCAGATCGGCATCGACCACCTCCTTGGAGATGGCATCCAGATCATGAAGACAGCAAGTTGAGTTCTCACAGATACGGATATCGGGAAGCGGTTTCGGCTCCAGTTGGAAGAAGTGGTAGAAGGTCACGGTTCCATAAAGCTCGCTGATGGGGATCTTGAATCGCTCGGCCACCTGGCGAAGGTCGGGTTCTGGCAAATAACCGTGATGATCCTGGACCGCATGGAGCACCTCGAGAAACGGAGCGGGCTGGTCCATCAGGCGATCGAGGATTCCCTCGGTGACCGGATCCTTCACCTCGATTCCCGTCTTCATCAGGCTCCTCTTTCAGGATAGTGGCTCATGGTGACTCCGAACCAGGAGCCGCAACCATCACCAAGGTATCTGGAACCGACAACTTCAACAAGGCGAGGATCCCTCAGAGTTGCCGTTTGGCAACGACTGGAGGACCATCTGGGCGGTAGCCCGGTTGGTCGCACAGGGGACTTCAGCGATCTCGCAAGCCCGAACCAGAGCATCGATGTCCGATCCATGGGCATGACTGGAGAGCCCGTCGCGCAGAAAGATCACCGCTTCCAATTGACCACGAGCGGCCATGGCACCGATCTCCAGGTCTCCCCCCAGAGGTCCGGAACAGACCAACTTCCGCACCGGCAACTGACACCTCGTCGAAAGCCTCGAACCCGTGGTCCTGGTGGAGACGATCTTGTAGTTCAACAGTGTCTCCCGGTATTGACCGACCAACTTCTCCAGCGGGTCCTTTTTCTGATCGTGTGCGACCAGCGCAATCCAACCCCCATCGGGCCCGAGTGGATCGGGCACCCGAGATGCGATCAACTCCGAGAGGGCTCGGTCAAATGAACTCCGCTTCTCCAGGCTCCCACCACAAAACCGATCGATCGTTTGGTAGGAGAGCACCTTCAAGGAGACCTGAGAAACTGCCTGAACTGTTGCTGTACGAGTTCGATTCCCCACCAGTCCCAGTTCTCCGAAGAGATCTCCGACCGTGAGGGTGTGCGATTCGGCTCCTTCGACATCGAGAACAGCGGCGATTCCACTGTCGATCCTGGCCATCCAGTGCGGGGCTTCTCCGGCAGACATGAGGATCTCCCCCGCCTGTTGATCTCGACCCTCACCGTACTCTTCGAACCACTTCAATAACAGATCAGCATCTTCATCATCGGATGATTGATCTTCGCCGGAAGCGGACTTCATCTGAACCATCCCATTCTGCCTATTGCCTCATCCTGAACTTCCCTGAGGCTATCCCCCTGCGAAGAAAACAACACAAGTTTAAGCAAAAAAAGCGACCCCACTATTGATGAAAAAGCGGCCACGCTGTGTCATCAGCGTGGCCGCAATCGAACGATACCGTCGAGTCGATGTCAGCGAATCGACAGGCCGTCGATATCCTCACTCGTAGAGATTCCCAACGCACTCATGTCGAATAGTAACTCGGCAATCCCTGAGGTTGACCCACCGAAACTACCGGTGAAGCGCGAGACATCCTCGTCGGCACCGGTCGCTCCCGAAGCGGTGTAGGTTCCCTGGGTCGAGAAGAGCACGGTTCCATCGAAATCGAGACTGATGGCATTGAGATCTTCACCACCGCTGTTGGAAAAACCAACATCACTTCCATCGAAGAAAGTAGTCCAGGAACCACCGCTGGCAGAGCCTAGGGATGTGGGGGTGAAGAGCATCACATCTTCATCGCGGCTGGTCGGCCCACCG
>CAVOEM010000012.1:0-26292 GCA_963694575.1 Planctomycetes bacterium UBA1146
AACCTGCGTACAACTTCTTCATGTCATCCAGATTGCAGATGCTGACGCCGCTTTCCCCGACCTTTCCGTAGATGTCGGGACGTGGATCTGGATCCTCGCCATACAGCGTGACTGAATCGAAAGCAGTGGAGAGCCGATGGACGTCTTCTCCTTCGCACAGATAGTGGAACCTCTGATTGGTCTTCTCGGGAGGTCCTTCACCCGCGAACATCCTCTTGGGGTGCTCATCTCTTCGGCGAAATGGGAAGACACCTGCAGTGAAGGGGAAGTGCCCTGGCAGGTTCTCTTTCATCAACCAGCGGGTCAGATCTCCATGCCCCTTGAAGGTGGGGAGAGAGACTCTCGAGATGTGACTTCCCGAGAGAGATTCGAACTGAAGGGGCTCCCGGACTTCCCGATCTCGAACCTGGAAAACCAATTCCTCCTGCCGGTAGGACTCCGCCAGCGCTGGCCATTGCGAGATCAACTGGAGGACTCGAGGATCCATGGATCCCTGCAATGTCATCGCCATCTCGCTCAATCGAGCGCTCGCATCCGGGTTTTCCGCCTCGATCAATTCCGAACTTCTTTCCAGAGATTCGGCATCGCCAGATAACTGTGCTGAACTTTCGACGCATTGATGGTAGTCGCGAATCGAGTTGGCGATTTCAAGCAAGTATCCCACTCGTTCCTGTGGGATCGTCGAAGGCCTGCTGGCACCATCTACCGAGATGCGATCATGAGAGATTTTCCATCGATCTGGTTCTGACGAGGTGAGGCTAGAGAGAAGATGAGTGTAGAACTTTTCCACCCCCTCATCATTGAAGTGACTGGCGGTAGTTCCGAATACCGGTAGATCCTCATCACGGATGTCGGGATTGAAAATCCCGCGGCTTCTCCGGTATTGTTTGCGAACATCTCGAATCGCATCACGAGCACCGGGACGATCGAACTTGTTGAGGACGACGATGTCGGCAAAATCGAGCATGTCGATCTTTTCAAGCTGAGTTGCGGCTCCGTACTCAGGGGTCATCACATAGACGGACAGATCGGAGATATCGGTGATCCGACTGTCCCCCTGGCCAATTCCGGATGTCTCCAGCAACACCAGATCGAAGCCTTCTGAACGGAGTTGATCCACCGCTCCTCGGATCGCCTCGGGAACCTCTACTCCACTCGATCTGGTCGCCAGGGATCGCACATATGCCCTGGGGTTGTCGGCACTGTTGATCCGAATCCGATCTCCCAGTAAGGCTCCGCCGGTTCTCCTCTTGGTCGGATCGACGGTGATCACTGCAAATCTTCGATCCGGGAAATCTTGCAGTAACCTTCTCAAGATCTCATCTGTCAAAGATGATTTCCCTGCACCGCCGGTTCCAGTTAACCCCACCACAGGAACCTCCTGTGGCTTGGACTCGATTTCTTCTCCCAGTTCAACCCTGGTGATTCGTTGTGGAAGTGCCGCTCCACGGTCCGCCACTCCTTCGATGGAGCCGACACGCTTGAGCATGTCAAGAATCATCCCCTCGAGGCCCATGTCGCGACCATCTTCCGGGGAATAGATCCGATCGATCCCATACTCGTGCAATGCGGCGATCTCTTCGGAAACGATGACTCCTCCGCCACCTCCAAAGATTCGAATCCAGGGGCATCCCTTCTCGACCAGAAGATCTCTCATGAACCGAAAGAATTCGTTATGCCCCCCCTGATAGGAAGACACTGCGATCGCATCCGCATCTTCCTGAATGGCGGTATCGACGATCTCCTCGGCACTCCGGTTGTGCCCCAGATGAATTACCTCAGCGCCCTGGTCCTGAAGGACCCGTCGCATGATGTTGATGGAAGCGTCGTGGCCATCAAAGAGACTGGCCGCGGTAACAAATCGAACCGGACGCATCAGGACTCCTGGCCAGGGGAAGATCACCGAGGTCGAAGGAGATCCCCTTTGGCACCCTCCGACACCCTGCATCATCGAAGAGATCGCCAGATTTTTCAAGTCGAGCGAGCCAGAAGTCGCAGATATATGGGAATGGAGCGATTATCGACAGTTCAGCGGGCCGCCACAGCCGCTCAGGCGCTCGATTTCTCGTCGTGAGCACTGCCGTTGAAGCCCAGCACCTTGGTCTTTCCCTCGATGATGGTCTCAAGGAATACCGGACGCCCCCAGAGTTTGTAGAGATTTTCCAGCGTGCGAGTCGCGTAATCGAGTTTCAGCGGGGTACCGGACCAGATGTGCTTCAACAACAGTTCGCCTCGGTTGCCATAGTTACCATCCTGCACCTGAATCCTCGGTCTACCACAGTTCGACAACTGATCGAGAAATGCCAACTTGATCGAGGAGAAGTCCCTCCCGTCGAGGATGTACTTTCCTGTCTGTCGATCGAACTTGTAAGTGAACATCTTGTGCTGATCGCAAAATTCTTCGGTGAGGAACTCGTCGATGAAGGTGATGTCATTGTGAGTGCTGCGCACCTCGTAGATCTTCTTCAGGCCCAGATCTTCGTCGCGATCCCAATCCTTCTTGCCATGAACATCTTCGCAGGACTCCCATTCTTTTCCGTGGCGACCCGTGTCCCACCGCATCTTGATATCCCGGAATAACTCGATACCCACCTTATAAGGATTCAACACACCAGGGCTGCTTCCAAGGGTGCCCGAATGATGGTCGGCGTAATCGATCAGTTCAGACGCATCGAGGATGTTCCTGGTCATCATGTTGGAATGCCAGTAAGAAGCCCAACCCTCGTTCATGATCTTGGTCATTCCCTGGGGAGCGAAGTAGTACGCTTCTTCCCGGATGATCGACAGGACATCTCGCTGCCACCTTCGCAACTGGCCATGATGGAGCAGGAAGTTCAGGACGTCCTTTTCTGGCTCTTCGGGGAACCTCTCCGATTCATCGATCTTGCTGAGGATCGCTTCTTTCTCTCTTGCCAGTACCTCGGCAGGATTGACGAACTCCTCCATGTATGGCTTGGTCGCGAATCGAACCCCATGCGCCTCATTCCGCGCCAGATCCAGTGTCTCTTCACTCTGCTTCTCTCCTGCAGCGAAGTACGGCATATGCGGATCGATCAAATTTTCAAGAGACAGGCAAACATCGATGAACTCCTCGACCATATCCTGCCCCTGGTCGTCGATGTGCCTGCGAATTCTGACTGCGTGATTGGAAATGGTGTCGACCATCTTGCGGTTTGTATGCGCAAACCAGCAGTTGTTCTTGAAGAAGTCGCTGTGCCCATATACGTGAGCCATGACGAGTTTTTGATCGACCAATGGATTGCAACGCATCAAATATGCGTAGCAAGGATCATTGTTGATCACCAGTTCGTAGATCTTTGCCAGGCCGTAGGAGTACTGTTTCTGTAGCTCCTCGAACTGCATTCCCCAGCGCCAGTGCGGATAGCGAACAGGAAATCCGCCATACGACGCAATCATGTTCATCTCATCGTAGTCCACCAGCTCGTAGAGAACCTCGAAGAAGTCGAGCCCACAATCCACCGCATGCTGGCGGATGGTCTGGCGCCATTCCTCGATTTCAGGCGTAAGATCCCTGTTCTTCAACATCTTCAGCATCCCTTCCCGAGGAAGGTCTTGATCGATGGCAGGATCTCATCGCGGGAATTGATCTCGGAAACCAATACCTTTTCGTCCTGGCCAACTCCCTCACGAAGATCCTTGATGAACTGACCACTGCCGTAAGCACTCTTGACCTGGCCGTAACAGAACACGTTACTGGCCGGGATCAGATCCTCTTGAAGCAAGCGGATGCACTGGGCGGTATCGTCACCACCCCAGTTGTCTCCATCGGAGAAGTGGAACGGGTAGATGTTCCATTCGAGCGGAGAGAACTCCTTCTGTATCAGTTCTTTGGCCAGGTTGTAGGCACTTGAAATCTTGGTTCCACCCGATTCCCTGACATGGAAGAAGGTGTGCGCATCGACCAGTTTCGCCTGGGCATCGTGAATGATGTATCTGGTCTCAATATTTTCGTACTGACTTTGCAGCCATGTGTCGAGCCAGAAGGATTCGATCCTGACGATGTCCTTCTGCTCATTTCCCATCGATCCGGAAACATCCATCATGTAGATGATCACAGCATTGGACTGAGGAACCTGCTTCGTGTTCCACGATCGGTACCTTCGATCCTCGCGAACCGGGATCACCTTTGGTTTCTTTGGATCGTAGGAGCCACTGGCAATCTGACGCCTCAACGCGGCCTTGAAAGTGCGACGAAAGTGGCGCAGTGATTCGGGGCCATTGCGATTGATGCCGGTGTAACGATCCTTTTCGACCTTCACCGATTCGGTTCCCCGAGGCTCGATCCGTGGCAGTTCCAGCTCCTCACCGAGAATCTCGGCGAGTTCCTCGAGGGAAACTTCTACCTCGATGACATGCTCTCCCGCCTGATCTCCGGCTTCAGCACCTGGAGGGCCTTTCTCTTCACCGATCGGCTCACCCACTTCGCCGTCGCCCATCCCCACGCCACCCTGCTGGGAATCACCGAATCTGAAGTTGGGGATATCGATCTGGGGCAAAGGGACGCTGACGACCTTCTTCCCCTGGCGAGCCAGTAGTTCCCCCTGAGAGACGTATTGCTTCAAGTTCTCGCGAATCTTACCGCGTACGATTTTTCGGAACCGATTGGTGTCTGGATCGATCTTGCGCACAGTGGCCCCTCCCGTGATTACTCGACACCTTTGGTGTCGCCACGGGCGAAGATACTCGCCACGTAGTTGAGAACATCGGTCGCGCTATCCTCGTTGTACCCGAACTGTTCGATCAACCGTGTCTTGACCACATCGATCTTGGCTTGCGAATCCTTATCCACCACATCAGAGATCAAGGTGGTCAGTTTGATGGTGTCTTTCTTGTCCTCAAAGAGCTTCATCTCGAGCGCCTTCTGCAGGCGAGCATTGGTCGTGTAATCGAACTGCTTTTGATCCACCGCTAGTGCCCCGATGTAGTTCATGATCTCACGCCGAAAATCGTCCTTCCGGCTCTCCGGAATGTCGATCTTTTCTTCGATGGAACGAAGAAGACGCTCGTCCGGATCTTCCGACTGGCCGGTGTAGGGGTTGCGCACCTTTTCTCGCTGCGTGTACGCCTTCACGTTGTCGATGTAGTTCGCAGCCAGTTTCTGGATCGCTTCCTCATCGGCACTGATGGCTCTCTGGACCTCGTTTTTGACGATGTCCTCGTACTCCGCTTTGACCACTGACAGGATCTCTCGGTATCGAGATCGAACCTCATCATTCGAAATCAGACTGTGGTGCTTCAATCCCTCATCGATCTCGTTGAGCACCATGAACGGATTCACGTAGTCATAATCGGAGACCAGAGCATTGGAGATCTTGTCCTGGATGTAACGAGGTGAAATTCCTTCAAGACCCTCACGAATCGATTCGTCTCGCAGTTCCTTGACATTCTCTTCGGTGAACCCAGAAACGCTCTTTCCGTCGTACAGGCCCATCTTCTGCGCCAGAGTGATCTGGGCGTTCTTCGGCTCCTCCAGACGAGTCAACACGGCCCACATGGCACAAACCTCCAGGGTGTGTGGTGCAATGTGCTTGGTCATCTTCTCGCGAGCGTAATCCTTGCGGTAGATCCTCACCTCATCCTGAAGAGTCGTGTTGTAAGGGATATCGATTTTCACGGTTCGATCCCGGAAAGCTTCCATCAGTTCGTTGTTCTGAAGCTTTCTGTATTCCGGTTCATTGGTGTGTCCGATGATCACTTCATCGATGGATGTCTGGGCGAAGCGCTTCGGCTTGATGCTCTGCTCCTGGCTGGCGCCGAGCAGGTCGTAGAGGAATGCCACATCCAGCTTCAGGACCTCGATGAACTCGATGATTCCGCGGTTGGCGACATTGAACTCACCATCGAAGTTGAAAGCTCTGGGGTCCGATTCAGAACCGTACTCGGCGATTTTTCGGTAGTTGATATCACCCGTCAATTCTGTCGAGTCCTGGTTCTTCTCATCCTTGGGCTGGAAGGTACCGATACCAACCCGGTCTTCTTCACTCATGATGACCCGACGGACGCGCACATGGTTGATCACCTGATGCCAATCGCCATCGTACTTCTGCATGTAATGGTTGTAGTACCAGCGACTGAAGGGACAAAGGCTGCCCCGCAACTGAATCGGGTACTTGACCTTGCCCGTCGCCTGGATGCTCTCGATCAGTTCTGGTCGAGCTTCATCGGGGACCAGATAGATCGGATCCTCGTTCATCGGAGAATCTACCCAATCACCCTTTTCATCTTGCCACTGGAAGGTGTAGAGAACTCCTTCAGGAGTCTTCGAATATCTCTCGAGTCCCCTCTTCAAAAGATGAACGATGGTGCTCTTTGCCGATCCCACTGGACCGTGCAGTAACAGCACCCGCTTCTCGGTGCCATAACCATGGGCCGCTGATTTGAAGAAACTGACCAGCTGATGGAGTGGTTGATCGAGGCCAAAGACCGCGTTCTTGCCCCCCTCAACCGGATCATCGAAGAAATTCCAGTGCGAGACGTCGCGAGCATCGAGTTGATTCGATGGCTCGCTGCCTTCGATGCAGATCATGTCGTAGACGCGTTGGAAGGCACTGCGTAGAACATCCGGGTTCTCGTATGCGATCTGGAGATAGTCGTGAAAACTACCGTTCCAGTTCAACTCGCGGTAACGATCGGTTTCGAGATTCTTCGAGATCAACTCGAACAAATTGATGTGCTGATTCATGCGTTCCTCCACCAGTCTATTTCGGCCTATTGGCCCCAGTTCTTTAGGAAAGACTCGCTGACAGGTCCAGCCGCCTGAAACAGGGTTGGGGCACCCGTCAGTCAGCCACCGAACGATTACCGCCCCCAGACGGTGGGATGAGGATGGTCGGAAGGGAGCAATTCTGCAATATCTGGGGGGAAAACTCTTCCACGCCGGCCAGCAACAGGTGGATGAGAAAGGCGGCACGGACTCTTGAGAATCCGTGCCGCCTCCTGCTCATGTTCCGATACTGTGAACTTGCTAGTCCTTCACGGTGAAATCGGCGTCGACGATCGGCTCTTCCGCCGCTGCGCCCTCTGCGGACGCTCCTCCAGGAGCCGCACCGCCTGGAGCACCCGTAGGCCCATCTGGGGCGCCCCCCCCCTCGGGTGAGGCCTGTTCGTAGATCCGCCGGGCCAGATCGTGAGAAGCTTCATTGAGCCCGTCGAGGGCCACCCGAATCGACTCAGTGGTCGCAGCCGAATCGGACTTGGCCTCCTTGAGCGCCTCCAGTGCCTTCTCGATCTTCTCGACCTCGTCACCCTCCATCTTGTCAGAGTGATCCTTGAGGCTCGATTCGGTGGCATAGCAGGCCTGATCCGCTTCATTGCGAATTTCGACCAGTTCACGGGTCGTCTTGTCCTCGTCGGCGAATCGTTCGGCATCCTGCCGCATCGATTCGACCTCTTCCTCACTCAGCCCAGAGGAGGACTGGATCTTGATACTGTGCTCCTTGCCGGTACCCATGTCCTTGGCAGACACCTCGAGGATTCCGTTGGCATCGATATCGAATGAGACCTCGATCTGTGGCACTCCGCGTGGTGCGGCAGGGATTCCGTCGAGCTGGAATTTACCCAGGGTCCGGTTGTCCGAGGCCATCTCCCTCTCCCCCTGAAGCACGTGGATATCCACTGCAGGTTGATTGTCTGCTGCAGTCGAGAAGACTTGCTTCTTGTTGTGAGGGATCGTCGTGTTGCGTTCGATCAGTTTGGTGGTCACTCCTCCGAGGGTTTCAATTCCCAGCGAGAGTGGAGTCACATCGAGCAGCAGAACATCGCTGAGTTTCTCGTCTCCGGCGAGGATTCCGCCCTGGATTGCAGCTCCGATGGCCACGACCTCATCCGGATTGACCGAGCGATTGGGTTCCTTGCCGAAGATGGACAGGACGATCTCCTGAATGGCGGGGATCCGCGTCGATCCACCGACCAGGATCACCGTATCGATCTGACTCGAGTTCATTCCCGCGTCAGAGAGCGCCTGTTCGCATGGACGGCGTGTGCGCTCGATGAGCCCTCTGGCCTTCTCTTCGAAGGTGGCCCGGGTGATCGACATCTGCAGGTGCTTGGGCCCGCTAGCGTCAGCAGTGATGAACGGCAGGTTCAGCTCGGTCTCCGCACGGCTCGAGAGCTCACATTTGGCCTTCTCTGCGCTTTCTTTCAGGCG
Source organism: Planctomycetes bacterium UBA1146 (assembly GCA_963694575.1). GTDB lineage: Bacteria > Planctomycetota > UBA8108 > UBA1146 > UBA1146 > QNYK01. The sequence continues at coordinate 8,168 of CAVOEM010000012.1, forward strand.
CTGGAGTGCCATCAGATCATTTCGCAGATCAATTCCCTGCTCTTTCTGGAACTCGTCGGCGATGTAGTTGATCAAGACCTCGTCGAAGTCATCTCCACCGAGTTGTGTATCTCCATTGGTCGACAGAACCTTGAAAATCCCATCGTCGACCTCGAGGATCGAAACATCAAAGGTTCCGCCTCCCAGGTCGTAGATCACGATCTTCTCCGACCCCTTCTTCTCCAGACCGTAGCCGAGGGACGCCGCAGTCGGCTCATTGATGATTCGTTTCACATCCAGCCCTGCAATTCGCCCAGCGTCTTTGGTCGCCTGACGCTGGCTATCGTTGAAGTATGCCGGAACCGTGATCACGGCCTCGGTCACTTCAACTCCGAGGTAGTCCTCGGCAGTACTCTTCAACTCCTGGAGGATCAACGCCGACAGTTCTGGCGGCGTGTATTCCTTGCCTTGCAGTTTGACCTTGATCAGGTCCTCTGCTCCTCCGGTGATCTCGTATGGAATCAGGATCTCGCTCTTGCCCAGTTCTCCATGACGACGCCCCATGAACCTCTTCACCGAAAACACGGTGTTCTCCGGGTTGGTGACCGCTTGGCGCTTGGCGGTCTGGCCGACCAGGCGATCTCCCGTATCGGTAAAGGCGACGACGGACGGGGTCACTCGATTTCCATCGCGGTTCGGGATGACTGTGGGCTCTCCGCCCTCCATGACGGCAACCACTGAGTTGGTGGTACCGAGGTCAATTCCGATGATCTTGCTCATTGTGCTTCTCCCTTCGCAAGCCCGGACCGATCTTGGTCCGAGGAAGCCGCTTTGGCTCCGCCAATGAAATCGCAAACCTCGTTCCAATCGAGCCCAGGATGGGGCTAGATGGCCACAATTTATCGCTATTATGGCAGGAAATCGCAATCACGGGAGAAGTCGAAGGAGCGAGGAGAAGACTGGGTCTGCCAGGATGGCACTCAAGATGTGGGAAAACCGGGAGGGCTGCCTATTTGGCAGTCTCCTCCTCCTCTTCGGTGGTGCGCAGGCCATACTCCTGGATCTTACGATAGAGAGTTCTTTCGCCGATCCCGAGCGACTGGGCCGCCTTGCGACGATTGCCCCCGACAAACTCGAGAGTCGAACAGATCAGATCCCGCTCCATCTCCTGGATGGTCGTCCCGACCACCGCCGAACCGGAACTGGGCAACGGTTGCCTCGGATGGATGTGCCCCGGCAAATCATCGACATCGAGCACCGAGTTGGGAGAGGTCACGACCATGTTCTCGATCGCATTCTTCAGCTCCCGAACATTCCCCGGCCAGCGATAGGCGGTCAACACTCTCAGCGCCTCGCGAGAGATTCCATCGATGGTCTTGTCGTGCACCCTGGAGTATTCATCGAGGAAATGACTCACCAGCAGAGGAATGTCGACGACACGCTCGCGCAGAGGAGGAATCTCGATGGTCACCACATTGATCCGGTAGAAAAGATCCTCGCGGAACTTCTCCTCTTCGATGCGTTGACGAAGATCACGGTGAGTGGCGCAGATCAATCGGACATCGATCTTGACGGGATCATTCGATCCCATGCGAACCACTTCCCCCTCCTCCAGCACCCTCAGCAACTTGACCTGGACCGTATTCGGGATGTCTCCCACTTCGTCCAGGAAAAGAGTTCCAGAATCGGCATGCTCGAAGCGACCCTTCCTCAATGAGGACGCCCCGGTAAACGCACCCTTTTCGTGACCGAACAGTTCACTCTCCAGCACCCCCTCACCGAGTGCTGCACAGTTCAAAGGCACGAATACATTACCCTTGCGGCGGCTATTGGCATGAATCGCCTTGGCAATCAGTTCCTTGCCTGTGCCGCTTTCGCCGAGGATCAGTATCGACGCATTGGTCGGGGCCACCTGTTGCATCTTCTGGACGATCAGGTGCATGGAATGGCTGGATCCGATGATGCCCTCAAAACCAAAGCGATCATCGATGGTTCGTTCCAGTTCGTCGGCACGTCGTTTGAGAGCTGCACCCTCCAGAGCTCGTCCGACTCGAATCCGCAGACCGGTCAAGTCGACCGGCTTCCGCAGGTAATCCACCGCTCCCAGTTGCATCGCCTCGACTGCAGTTTCGACGGTTCCGTGACCGGTCACCACCACCACTGCGATGAAGGGATCGATCGATTGCGCCTCCCGGATCAGGTCGAGGCCGTCGCGATCACCCAGCACCAGGTCGGTGATGACGATATCCGCCCCCTCCTTGCGCAGCAGTTCCTTCGCCTCATCGACACTGGTCGCAACCCTGCATTCATGCCCCACCGAGACCAGCGCCTCGGCCAGCAATTCAGCGTGAGCGGACTGGTCATCGACGACCAGAATCCGTGCAGGAGTTCCCGCTGAACTGGAAGCCTCACCCTGCATCTCATGCTCCTTCATCTCGACGGGCCCTCCGTCGGCAGCACCACGGAAAATCGACTTCCCTGACCGGGCTCACTCTCCACCAAGATCGTACCCCCGTGAAGGCGGACAATCCTCAAGGTGGTGGGAAGGCCAAGCCCTGTGCCCCCGTCACGGGTCGACACATAGGGTCGGAAAATCCTCGGAATTGCGTCCTCGGTGATCCCGACACCGGTGTCCGTCACCTCAATCACCACCGCATCTCCACCACGGTAGGTCGATATGAGCACCCGGATGAACAGTTCTCCTCCATCCGGCATGGCAGAACAACCGTTGAGGATCAAGTTGAGGATCGCCTGGTGCAACAATGCCGCGTCTCCGGCGACTTTCGGGGTCTCCTGCGGCTGGAACAGGATGTTGATTCCATCCAATTCGATCGCTTCCCGATTCCTCGAGATGACATCCTCGACCAGCCGTGAAACTTCGACGGCACCTCTCTGCATCTGCTGTGGTCGAGTCAGTTGAAGAAACGAGGAGATGATGTGTTCGATGCGCTGGATTTCAGACTTCATCATCTCGAGTCTTCGACGGGTTCGCTGATCGCGTGCAGATCCCGTATCTCCCAGTTCCTCGAGGAGTAACTGGGAAGAAATGTTCAGGGTCGAGAGTGGATTCTTGACCTCGTGGACTAGCATGCCCGCAAGGCTGGCAACATCCTGCTCCCAGTGACCTAGTTGGCTGGCGTCGAATGCGGTCACTGCGGTGCCGTTACCCTTCCGATTCTTCTTCCGATTCTTCTTCCGCCCCGTCCGGATCCGGTTCTTCTCCGGGAACGGGTCGAAAGACCTTGTACCGGACGTTGCGTAGACGGACCGACTCTTCCGGTCTGAGCAGTACTGCGATCCCTCCCGCGGCAAAATATGGACGCATGTCATCATCGAGACGCTCGAGGCTGTCGAGGTCAGTCAATCGGATCAGCCCTTCCTTCAGTTCGATCCGGATCCTCAGCCACTCCTCCTCCTCCGACTCGAAGCCGTGGACATCGTAATTCTTGATCCCCGCTCCAGGACGCACCCCCGCGGTGATTCCCAGATTGATCTGATCTCCTGAGACCAGCTGAATCTCCATCTCGACCGAGTATTCTTCCCACAGATCATCGCCGATCTCCAGCTGCGCAAGACCGGAGGTGTCGTTATTTCCCACCACCTCTCCATCCTCAGCAGTCCAGACGGTCGCATCGAGATCGGCTGCAGATGCACGAAAGGAAGAGAGGTACTGATCCACTTCGAGATCGATCCACTCGATGGCTAACTGCTCGGCGATCGCCGCACGAGCGACCACGTACTCTGCGAGGTACTCCTGGATCGTTTCGACAACTTCTGCATACTCCTGGGTCCCCTTGTATTCGTCAGAAAAGGACTCGAGTAGGCCGATCGCCTGGGCCAACTCCTCCTGGCGGCGATAGGCCCGCGCTCGTCGGGTGATCCGGTCGAAATCGACCTCTGCCGCCTGACGCATCGCGACCTTTTTCTTCAGAGCTTGCCAGCCCTTGAAAGCAGCGGTTTTGGCAAACAGTCCATCGGGATCAAACCCTTCGAGGATGTTCTCTGCGGCGAGGGGGTCTCCCTCCTCGACCAACGCCTCGACCCGTGTGGTCATCTGATCGAGACTCTTTTGCCCCTCGTCCTCGCGGAACTGCAGCTGTGCTTCGAGCAGTTTCTTGGCCTTGACCTGGACGGAGGTTCCATCGGAGGCATAAATCAAATCTTCCAGATGAGAGATCCAGTCATCGAACCGTTCAGGGTCGGTCCTCACCGCATTGGAAAGACCCTGGTAGCGTGTTTCCAGTCTCTCCTTGTCGCGCTGCTGCTGCGCTTGGGCGAGTTCCTCGGCAGTTTTGCGGGGAGTGGTGGGCTCGACCTCCACCGGTGCCACGGGATCACCGCAACCAGGAACACCGATCCAGGCGGTACCGACCAGCAGCGTCAGGATCAGGATCTTCGAACGATCGCCGAGATCGACTTTCATTTGTGCACCGCTTTCCTTCAGCGAACTCTCGTTCTCGACAGCCTCACTCCGCAGCACCTGCGGCCAGTGTCAGCCTACATTGACCCAGCAAGTTCTCGATCACCTGCTCTTCAGAGCCTTCCAGTCGACACCCTGCGGCCTTGGCGTGCCCTCCGCCGTCGAAATGAGCGGCGATTCGATGGACCGAAAACTCCCCACGGGACCGAAGAGATACCTTATAACGCCCGGGACCGACTTCAACGACGAGGAATACGATCTCACACCCGGCGATTTGCCCGAGAGAGTCGACAAATCCATCCAGATCCTCCAGATCCACCCCGCGCTTGCGCCTCATCGGCTCCGTCAGCACTGCATAGATGATCTTGTTCTCTTCTGGAGCCTGGATCGACGCGAGCAGATCCCCCAACAACTGGGTTCTCTGTAGGCTGAAGGACTGGAAAATTCTCTGGAATATCGGTTCCGGGTCGACCCCCGACTCGACCAGGGTAGCCGCATATCTGTACGCCACCGAACCGGAGTTCGAGTAACGAAACCAACCGGTGTCGGTCGCGATCGCCACGAACAACGATTCGGCACTACTCTGGCTCATCTCACACCCGAGTGACAGGATCACTTCCAGCACCAGATTGCCCGTCGAAGGGGATCCAGGTTCACACCAGATCTGGTCGAAGAAATCGACCGAGCCATCGAGATGGTGATCGATACAGATTCTCGGTGCGTCACAACCCTCGACCACCTTGCGCATGTGCCCGAGGCGATCGGGTGCGGAAGTGTCGACCACCACGATCAGATCGCAGTTCTGAGCCTTCTCGATCTGTTGGGGTGTGGGCTCTCCGTCGAGTACTTCAGCCACCTTGTCATGATCGATGAAACTCAGTTTTTCCGGGACCGGATGGGTCAAGATGGTATGCGGAGTGGCGCCCAGATTTTCGAGGACTCGATGGATGGAAACCGCCGACCCCAGGGCATCTCCATCGGGATAGATGTGAGTCAGGATCAGCGGGCGCTTGGCACCCTTCAGCGCCTCGATCAGCCCTGCCGGGATCTCTCCAGGTTGCCACAGTGGAGTTCCTGTCGTCATGGATTCCTCACTTGCAGATATTGCGTTTACGCAATACCATGTCGCCATGAAACGGTGTCCGATTCATTTCCTCGAGCATCGTTTCCGAGAGCATCGTTTCCGAGAACATATCTTTTACATCGACGACGAAGTGGGGACCAGCCGATCCGTAGAGGGATCTCGCGGAGTACGAGGCGATTCAGGCGATTCAAGCCTCCGTTGAAATCGACTGGAACTGAAATCAAAACCACAGCCGCTTGAAACCACAGCCGCTTGAAACCACAGCCACTTGAAACCACAGCCGCTTGAAACCACAGCCACTTGAAACCACAGCCGCTTGAAACCACAGCCACTTGAAAGCACAGCCACTTGAAACCACAGCCGCTTGAAACCACAGCCACTTGAAACCACAGCCGCTTAAAACCACAGCCGCTTGAAACCACAGCCGCTTGAGAATCGAGAGGATGCCCTTTGGAAACCGGACGAAAGATCATGAATCTACGCAAGGATCGAGGGGTCGCCCAGAGTTCTCTGGCAAACATGACCTCGGTCACGCCCAGTGCTCTGTCTCGAATTGAGGCGGGGATTCACCAGCCCAGAGGTGCCGTAGCTCTCCGAATCGCACGTGAACTGGGAGTCACCGCCGACTACATTCTCGATGATGATGCACCCTATCCACCGCCCCGGATCGCCTTGCTGAAAAACATCCAGTCCTCGAACAGGCAGGATACCCGGAGCCGATCGGTCAAGGTCAGTTCGAGAGAAAAACGCCTGATCGAAGCGCTACGGTCACTCTCCGATGAAGAGCAACAACTACTCGAAGCCACCTTGTCCGCGACCACCCGGGAGGTTCGGTTGGCTCTCTTTGCCCTGGGGCGATCGGATCAACTCGAGCAGCACGATGCCGACGAGAAGAAACTGTTCAAGAAGATCGTCAACAAGTTGTAGCGGACCACCGGAACCGGATCATGCCAGGCTCAACATCTGAGCCACCTCACCCTGTCCTTCATGAACGCTCGAGGCTGAACTTTGCAGCGCATCGAGTTCGGTCTTGTTCAGTTCGACTTCCAGAATCTTTTCCACTCCATTGGCTCCGAGCACCGCCGGCACGCCAACCCATGTGTCATCGATTCCGTACTGACCATCGAGCAGGGAGCAGCAAGGTAAGACTCGCTTCTGATCGAGCAAGATCGACTCCGCCATCGCCACCGCCGATGCGCTGGGTGCGAAGTATGCAGAGCCCGTTTTCAGTAGATTGACGATCTCGGCACCCCCGTGACGAGTCCTGTGGACCAGTTCCTCCAGTCGCTCGGGTGAGATCAGTTGTTGCACCGGAATGCCACTGACGGACGCGGTCGATGTGAGGGGCACCATGCTGTCACCGTGGCCTCCCAGAACCATCGCCTGGATGTCCTTGTGCGAACACCCCAGTTCCATCGCGATGAAAGTGCGGTAGCGAGCGGTGTCGAGCACTCCCGCCATTCCCACCACCTTGTTCTTGGGAAGTCCCGAAACCTGATGAGCCACGAAGCACATCACATCGAGAGGATTGGATACGATCACCAGGGTCGCTTCCGGTGCGTACTCCATAATTCCTGAGACCACCTTCTGCTGGATCTCTCCATTGATCTTGAGCAGATCGGAACGGTCCATACCCGGCTTGCGCGGCATCCCTGCCGTGATGATCACCAGCTCTGCGCCCGCCAGTGGGGCGTAATCATTGGCACCGGTGACGCAGGAGTCGTACCCGCAGACGGGACCAGCCTGAGACAGGTCGAGTGCTTTGCCCTGAGGCATCCCCTCGACGATATCCACCAGTACCACATCTCCGAGTTCCTTCTCGGCCAGTCTCTGCGCCGTGGTCGACCCCACATAGCCACCGCCGATCACTCCGATCTTGCGTCTTGCCATCACTGTTTTCCTCTCTGGGACCCGGATTCAACACCATCTTCATGGCGTGATCCCGATCTAGTTCTTTGCTGAGATCAATTCGGAAAGAGTCGAGCCGATTCCCGCCGGGGAATCCGCAACCCTTGCACCTGCTCTTTCCAGCGCTGCGATCTTGTCCGCTGCAGTACCCTTACCACCACTGACGATGGCTCCGGCATGCCCCATCCGCCTTCCAGGAGGTGCGGTTGTACCTGCGATGAAACCGACCACTGGTTTGTTCACTTCGGATGCGATGTAATCTGCCGCCTCTTCTTCAGCGGTACCACCAATTTCACCGACCATGACGATCGATTCGGTGGCTGGATCTTCATTAAATAGTTTCAAGACATCGAGGAATGTCGTCCCGATGATCGGATCTCCGCCGATGCCGACACAGGTGCTCTGCCCCAGTCCGATCTGAGTGGTCTGATGAACCGCCTCATAGGTGAGAGTACCGCTGCGACTGACAACCCCCACCGAACCAGGTCGATGGATGAAGCCGGGCATGATCCCCGCCTTGCATTCTCCCGGGGTGATGATCCCTGGGCAGTTCGCACCCAGCAGTCGGACACCATTGGCTCGGACTGCATCCTTGGCGCGAATCATGTCCAGTGTCGGAATTCCTTCGCTGATGCATACGATGAAAGGAATTCCAGCCTCTGCGGCTTCGATCACCGCCGCTCCTGCGAAGCGAGCAGGGACATAGATGATGCTGGCGTTGGCGCGGGTCTCTTCTCTGGCACTGACCACATCGTCAAACACCGGTCGATCGAGGTGACGGGTTCCACCCTTTCCGGGTGTCACTCCCCCAACGATGTTGGTGCCGTATTCCATCATCTGTTCGCTGTGCAGGGTTCCATTACGTCCGGTAAAACCCTGAACCAGCATACGCGTCTCGGAGTTCACGAGAATACTCATCGGCTCACTCCTTCCGCAGCAGCAACTGCTTTCCTTGCAGCATCTGCCAGATCCGCAGCGGAGATGACATCGACTCCCGAACTCTCCAGAAGCGCATGGCCCTCCGCCACCGAGTTCCCCTCAAGCCGAACCACCAGAGGAACCTGAAGGTTGGTCTCTCGTGCGGCCTGCACGATCCCCTCTGCGATCAGATCGCAGCGGATGATTCCGCCAAAAATATTGACCAGAATCGCCTTCACGTTGGGGTCCTCGAGGATGATCTTGAAGGCCTCGGTAACTCTCTCTGCGGTGGCCGTTCCACCCACATCGAGGAAGTTGGCGGGTTCACCACCATGGAGTTTGATGATGTCCATCGTTGCCATGGCGAGTCCCGCTCCATTGACCATGCACCCGATGGTTCCATCCATTCCAACGTAGGAAAGGTCCCACTCGGCAGCTCTGGTCTCTCGAGGATCCTCCTCGGCCAGATCACGCAGCTCCGCATGTTCTGGATGGCGAAAATCTGCGTTGTCATCGAAGTTGATCTTGGCATCGAGGGCGATCACATCTCCGCTTCCAGTCACCACCATCGGGTTGATCTCGGCAAGGGAGCAATCTTCCTCAACAAAGGCTCGGGCCAGTTTGCAGACGATATCTACAAACTGATCGGCGGTTTTCCCCTCGAATTCGAGCCGCTGTGCCACCGACCGTGCCGCTTCCTCGGAGAGCCCCGTATCGAGATCGATCTCCTCGAAGAAGATCGCTTCCGGACGATTGGCGGCGACTTCCTCGATGTCCATTCCACCCTCGGCACTGGCCATCAGGACCGGCTTCTCTCGAGCCCGGTCGATCACCATTCCACAGTAGATTTCACGAGCGATGTCGCAGCCCTCCTCGATGAGCAGCGTGCGAACCTCCTGACCTTTCGGCCCGGTCTGGTGAGTCACCAGTTGCATTCCCAGGATCGATCGGATGGCGGCCTCGCACTCTTCCATGGTGGAAGTGACACGAACTCCGCCGCCCTTTCCTCGCCCGCCCGCATGAATCTGCGCCTTGACCACCCAGGGGCCACTGCCGATCTCCTCGGCAGCGGCGAGCGCCTCATCGACGTCTCTCGCCATTCGCCCGTCGGGCACCGGAATCTGATGCCGAGCGAGCAGTTGCTTCGCCTGGTACTCGTGGATCTTCAAATCATCTCCTTCTTCCTCCGCCGCCTGCCCTTGCCATTCACATCGATCGTATGGAACCACGATCTCGACCTGGAGGGAGTGCAATGCCGCTGGATCATGGCGAACAGGATGGGAATCCGTGACGCCTGGGTACGATGGCGCAGGTTAGCCGCCGAAAGATAGGGGTGCAACGAGACCCGAAATCGGATGCCACCATCCTTGGCTGCTCTATCTTCCCTCTCCGGCGTCCACTTCGCCGTCATTCTCGGTGCCTCCGGTGGGAACCGGCTCTCCGGAATCTCCCGGTCTGGACTGGAGAATGGCTCGAGCGACGCTAACCAGTTTCTCCAGTTCATCGGTCACCGAGCCCTCGGTGGAGGCTTCTCGATACTCCTGGAGCACCCTCTTGGGCTCGTCCAGGATCAGCGAGATGGCTCCGATGCGACCGCGGAATCGGCCCAGTTCCTCGAGGATCCTGACCCGCAATTCTCGCAGCGTTCGGTTGTGGTCGCGGGTCGAGAAGGGCAAGGCATTGTCAAAGGGGAGATTGGTGCGATCGACCACGATCAGTCCCTCTCGATACCTGGTCAGCGCCAGAATGCCGCTCATGAAGGTCTCCCGGGCCGCCTCCAGCCGTTCCCGGCGGACCTCGACCGCTCCACCCGCCAGTAGAGCCTCTTCATACTGGATCCGGCCCAGCTCGTACCAGGCGGCCGAGTAGTTCTGGTCGAGGCTCACCGATTTCAGCAGCGCCCCGCGAGCCCGGTCGAAATCGAGACCGAATTGATAGATCCGGCCGATGTGGTAATAGCAAACCCGTTCATTGACTCCGTCTCCCTTGCCAGGCTCACGTCCGATGGCCCGGTGGAGAGACTCGAGTGCCGCATCGTAATCAGAGAAGTGCTGGTACTGAAGAATTCCCAGGCTGACAAAGGGCCCCATGGCGGTCGGATCGATCTCGATCGCTTGCTTGTACAACCGCTCGGCCAGTTCAAATCGCTGATCCGCTTCCGCCGAGAGTCCTCTGCGCCACAGATCAGATGCCCTTCGACGCTCTTCACTCGTGTCTTTACCATCGAGGACCGCAACTGCGAGCCCCTCGACCCGGTCGCGGTTTTTGTCCCACCAAGCACGCCACTTGCGGATCGAATCACCACGAACGGCGAGTTCCGCATCGGGATCAAAATCGAATCGTTCTCCGGTGTAGTCGTATAATTTCTTGATCGCGATGGCCCTTGCGGCACGCTCTTCCAGTTCCAGCGCCTCGATCAAGGTTGAAATTCCAACGTGCACTCCATTTTCTCCGAGCGCGATGGCCAGTGCCAACTGACCCTGACCATCCGAGGCTTCCCATGCGGTCACCAGTTCCCGGATGCTGTGCGTTCGCTGCAAGACATCGATGGCAAAGGTCCGGACTTCTGCGCTCTGCGCATCGTCGAGTAGCAACAGCCCGAGCAGCGGGTAGAGATCCGATCCGTGCTCCAGCAGCGTCTCCCTCAGAATTCCGACCTGCTCCCTCGACGAGCCTTTCATGATCTGCTCGAGGAAGTTGGGCCTGGCCTCTGTGATCCCCGCCGGCAGCGACATGCGGAAGCGCTCTTCCAGCTGTAATCTCCGCAGGATCGGATGATCGCTCTTCTCGAGTTCTTCTTCGATGGGTCTCAGGCCGAAGAAACCGGAGGATCGGAGGTACTGAATGCCGTCCTCTCGTTCGATGGAATCGCCTGCGATCACCCCCTGGATGGCACGAGCCGTCCGATCTTCGAAGCCTGCTCGCAGGGTGAATCGATCATCGCTGCAGATCCCGTTGGGGTCGATGGTTCGCTCGACCATCGAATCCAGATATCTTGCGGTACCGTTGCCCAGATCCACGACCCACTCACTGGATCCGGAATCAAATCGGACATCTCCTCCCACCTCGAGTCCCTCATTCAGAATCAGAAGGATTCCCTTGGGCTCTGGCTTGGTGAGGGTCTTGAGGCTCCAGTGCTTCACATCTCTCTTGAGGATCAGGTTCGATCCGAGACGCCCACTCAGTTCCAGGTACTCATGTCCCAGGTCATAGATCCGACCTTCAAGAACCTCTCCAGCCTTCATCCGAAGTCGTACATCCGCCGCGACCTCGAGGCACGGCAGAATGATCAGCAGAGCCGAGCCGAGGATGGCCAGTGGGCTCAATCGTTGGATGGTGCCACTTCGGGCCAAGGGTGCCTCCGATCGGGGGTTGTCAGCGATACAGCCCATCATCTTGCCGTATCCTGGAGTTGCTGCAAGTCCCGTCAGGGGTTGCGGCTTCCCCGGGAACAAGGGAGACTCTCCAAACTGGCTGGAATCGACCGGGGAAGTTAGTCCTGGTCATTCCTGAAGCAATCTTCTTGGAAATTAAAATCTAGAAAACTGATGGGGGGGCCTCTTGGACCAACGAACCCTGGACTCGGTCAATCGTGGAGACCGCCTCGAAGGAATCTTTCTGGTCGAGGGAGCCAATCTCAAGACCGCTCGTAATGGCAAGTTTTTCATCCAGTTGACCCTCAGGGATCACACTGCAGGAATTAAAGCAGTGCGCTGGGAGAGCAGCCAGGAAGAATTCAGAGAACTCGATCGGAATCCGTTCGTACGGGTTCAGGGTCGAGTCGAAGAGTACCAAGGAAATCTCCAGTCCATCATCGACTCCCTTGAGCCGGTTTCAGCCAGTGCGGCGGGGCTCAAGGCTGCTGAGTTTCTTCCTCGCACTCCCTGTGACATCGAAGCACTCGAGAGAGAACTCGAAGAACGAGTTGTCAGCATCAAGAATGAGTCGATTCGGAAACTGGTGGTCACTGTACTGGCTCGTCCCGGGTTGAGAGACCAGTTGAGAATCTCACCCGCGGGAAAATCGATGCACCATGCCTACATCGGCGGGTTGCTCGAACACATGGTTTCATTGATGAACATGGCGGACATGGTCTGTGACCATTACCGCTGGCTCGACCGCGATGTCTTGATCTCAGGGGTGATCCTGCATGATATCGCCAAAACTGCCGAACTCGGCATCGAGAATGGCTTCAGTTACACCGATGAAGGTCAGCTTCTGGGTCACATCGTTCTCTGTTGCAACTGGATCGATGAGGCGGCTCGTGAAGTCGAAGACATCGATAGCGAACTACTCCTGCAGATCCAGCACATCGTGGCCAGTCACCATGGCCAGTTGGAATACGGATCGCCGAAGAAGCCGATGACCGCCGAAGCACTGGCGATGCATTACATCGACAATTTGGATGCGAAACTGATGGGCTTCCTCGAACTGTACCGGAGTGCCAAACCCGGGCCGCTAGATTCTCGCTTCGGGGCGCACTCCTACATGCTCGACGTGAGGCCATTCTTTCCGAGGAATCTCGATTTCATTGGAGATTTCCAGAACTCACCCCCGGCCAGTTCTACAGCCCCATCGCAACAGAAACAGACCGATCGAGTGGCTGACGGAGAATCGAACTCCTCGGGAGATCTCCCCTTCTAGCGGGTGACCTCCAGATTCTGTCGCGGTAACTCCCGCTCGATCAAGCGCTGGTAGGAATGACTCCCAGTGCTTCTTCCGCCTCGGCGGATCTCTCGAGGCGTTCGATCCAGAGTTCCGCCTCGGACTGACTGCGGGCTTCCACGAGAATCCTCAGCAGCGGTTCGGTTCCGGAATAACGCACCAGGATCCGTCCTTCACTGCCGAGCGCCTGTTGGGCTTGCTCCATCGTCACCGAGAGAAGTGACAACTGCTCCAGTGGTGGCCGCTCCTGGATCTTCAAGGTCTTCTGTTCCTGAGGGAATCGCTCGATTCCGGAATACAAGTTCGAAAGGGGTCGACCCGACTGGACCACCCGACGAGCCACAGCTAGCGCCGTACGAATACCGTCTCCGGTGGCCGCTTCCCCGGGGCAGATGATGTGCCCTGAAGGTTCTCCGCCGAGCATTCCGCCACTCTCTTTTAGCGCGGCCGCGACAGCTCGATCGCCCACCGCCGTTCGCACCACCGAAACTCCGTGGCGGTTCAGATATTCCTCTACTCCGACATTCGACATCACGGTCAAGGCCACGATGGGTGGATCGAGTAATCCCTCCTCGAGCATCGCCCTCGCCCAGATCACGATCACGTCATCGCCGTCGACATGAGTGCCCGATTCGTCACAGAAGAGTGCCCGGTCCGCATCACCATCCAATGCGATTCCCACCGCAGCACCGATACGTTTCACTTCCTCTCCCAGCACCTCGGGATGGAGTGAACCGCAACCGACATTGATCCGTTCCCCGTCTGGCTCACCATGAATCACGGTCACCTCTGCACCGGCACGCTGGAACGCTTCCGGGCCCCAGTGACAGGCAGCCCCACGGGCACAGTCGAGCACCACCGACAAGCCTTGAAGAAACTCTCCCGGAGGAAAGGAGTCCATCAACTTTTCGAGGTATCGATCGCCCAGCCCCTCCTCCACCTCGATCTCGAGGGAAGCGTTCGGTTGGCCCGCATGCCTTCCATGGTCCTCGGAGATCGCCTCCTCTTGTGAGATATCGAGTTTGGAGCCGGCCCCATCGAGGATCTTGATCCCGTTGAACTCGGGTGGGTTGTGAGAAGCCGAGATGACAAGCCCCAGATCTGCCACTCCATCCGGGACCAGGAGCGAGACTGCAGGAGTCGGAAGCACCCCGGCGTGGATGGTGCTGCAGCCTTCCCGTCGCAGGGCATTCGTGAGTATTTTCTCGATCCCTGGCCCGGAAGTACGGGTATCTCGTGCGATCAAAACTCGCCCACCGGCACTTCCATTGCGACTCATGTGGCCGACGATCGCCTGGCCCAGTCTGTCGACGGACTCGGGGGAGAGTAGACCCTCACCACCGATGTCTCGAACACCATCGGTTCCGAAGATCACTTCTGCGGTTCCTCTCCGGGTACTTCGAATGGCTTGGCGCTGTAGAGGATGATTCGCTCCAACTTCACCTGATCATCTGAGATTCCATCCGGCAGACTTCCATGGATCCACCGCACTTCTTCCGCGGGAACATTGCGACCCTCGCCTGCAGTATCGGTGACCCTCACCAGCAGATAGAAGCGGCCCTCCTCAACTCTCTTCTTCCACTCTCTCACCGCCTCCTCCACTCCGGAGACGGTCACCTTGATTCCTTGGTCTCCGCGAATTTCAAGATCCACATCTTCGTCGACGATGTAACGGACCGAAACCAGAGCCTGTTCCTGGGTCAAATTCTCCTGCAACTGGATCTTCACCGTCGCTTCCCTCGGGAACCCTTCTGCGATCCGGACCAGGTTGCGGTCATCGCCGGTAATCACCAGCGCAACGGTGGATTCGACGAGAGGAAGGACCACACCATCGATATCGATCTCCTGGGTCAGAACTGCCACCACGTCTTGCTCGAGCAAGTGACTTGGACCCTCCAACGTGATCTTTTGCGGATCGGTGGAGATCCCTCCGGGGAATCGCACAAATCCTGGACCTGGAATTCCACGGACCGATGCTCGGACCTCCTTCTCGACCCTCACCACCGAATCGAGGACCACATCCAGAGTGGATGGATCGATGCCCTGCACCGAGAGTCCTTGAGGCAACTGGAATAGATCTGCGGATCGCAGGTCGATCCGGCCAGATCGATCCACCTTCAGAATCCCCTGCGGCAAGAGCTCCGACTCGACATATCGAGCCACTACATTTCGAGGTCCCGAAAGATTGATCTTGCAGCGCCCAACGAAGGGATCGCCCTTCTGTCCCATCAATTTCGCCTGGGAAATGGTCTTGGAGATCACCACCTGGTCCTTGGCTGCCGGTTGTACGATCAGGAAAGCATCAATACTCACCTCATGACCGGTATTTCCGAAGGCGTATGCCCACACCACCACCGCCAGCAGCAGACTGGTTAACTTGTTGCGCTTGTTTCCGACCAGGAACTCGACGACCCGGACCCTCCATGATCCCTTCATGCTCCCCCCCCGCCTGGAATAGTTTTCTCGACCTGGGTGGCCTCTGTAGCAGCATCGGTCTTGGTGTAGTAACTGCGTAGTTTATCCGCCAGTTCATCACGATCGAGATCTCGAAAAACCTCGCCCTTCACGCACAGCGAGATCATTCCCGTCTCCTCACTGACGACCACGGTTACCGCATCTGACTCCTCGGTCAGGCCAACCGCCGCTCTGTGCCTGGTTCCCGCCCAGGAGCCCAGTTGCTCATTTTCTGAGAGTGGCAGCAAGCAACCTGCCGCGGCAATCCGCGCACTCTGGATCACCACTGCGCCATCGTGGAGGGCAGTACCAGGATAAAAGATGGTGGTGAGGATCTCCGACGAGACTTCCGCATCCAGTCTGGTGCCGCGGTCGACCCAGGGATTCAGTGACTGGTCCCTCTCGATGGCAAAGAGGGCCCCGACGCGAGTCTTCGACAACGTAACGCAAGCGCGAACGACCACCACGACCAGTTCCTGTTCGTCTCGAATCAGCTCGCCAAAGATGGGTGCCTGACTGAGCCTGACCAGCCCTCGTCGAAGCTCCGGCTGCAAGATCACGATGATGGCGGTGAATACCGCAGGAGTCACCACCGCCAGCAGGAATCCGATCCGCTCCAGATCGAGAACTCCAACCGCCAGCCGGGTGGCCGCCACGGTGATGATCACCGTCATCGCCAGCCCCTTCAGGACTCCTGCTCCACGTGTCCCCTCACAGAAGACGATGAATCCATAGATCAGCAGGTAGATGACACTCACCTCGATCAGTACTCGTAGCGGACCGATCGCCTCGATGGCGGTCCAGATCGTCTCGAACTCGTTCAACTGACGCCCTCCTTGATGAGTTGTGGATCCTCGATGGCTGCCACCGCTTTGAGGAAGGTCACCGTTTCCTCGACATCGTGGACCCGGACCCATTCCACCGCAGACCTCTGCGCTCGTGCGACGAACGCCAAGGAAGCCGGAAGTCTTTCTTGCGGAGCCGACCCATCGAAGATTCCGGTGAAGGACTTCCTCGATGCGCCCAGTAACAGAGGGACTCCCAGCGATCGAAAGTAATCGAGATTGCCGGTGATCTGATAGTTGTCGGCGATACTCTTGCCAAAACCGAGTCCGGGATCGATCACGATCTGCTCGCGAGGAATCCCCGCTGCAACGGCGAACTCGATCCGTTCCTCGAAAAATGTCCGGATCTGCTCCAGCACATCTACATATCGAGGATCCCGCTGCATCGTTTCAGGAATTCCATTTCTGTGCATCAGAATCACCGTCAACTGGTGCTGCGCAATCACCGATGAGAGTGCTGGATCGTCCTGCAGCGCTGAGGTGTCATTGACGATTCGAACTCCCCGAGCGATCGCCTCCCGAGCCACCTCGGCTCGACGAGTATCGATGCTGACGGGGACATCGACTTCGCCCTGGATCGCTTCGAGAAGGGGGAGAACCCGCTGAAGTTCCTCATCGACCGAGATGGCGAGGGATCCGGGGCGCGTCGATTCGCCTCCGACATCGAGGGCATCGGCGCCCTGCTCAACCATCTCGAGAGCCCTGCTCCTGGCAGCATCGACACCCATGAACTGACCTCCATCACTGAAGGAATCCGGAGTGACATTCAAGATGCCGAGTACTTTCGGGTTCACGAAAATGTTCCTCTCGCCAGGATCAGGTCTCGATCCAGTCAGCGGCTCTGCTCGTACCACGGTTCCAGTTCTGCGATGATTCTCCGAGCGATTTCCTGCACCGCTTCCTCCATCGCCGATTCGATCGACTCCCCCGCAGGAACCGAATAGGACACCAGATCTTCGACCACCCGTTCGATCAGAACCCGCTGATCTCGCACCCTTTCGAGTCGCAATCCGACCCGGACACCGATCCCCTGCTCCTGGATGATGCCGTTGGCACTCTCCACCAGGACTCCTTCACGAAATTGTAAAATGGTGCCATGGAGCACCGCATCCGCCTTCTCCTGCACCACCAGATCTGCCGAGGTTCGCAACTGGAACTCTCGTTTCACCGCTCTGGTGAGGGAGAACTCGATATCCCTCCGAAAAGGAATCGTCTCGTTGCGAAAGATCGGAACCGAGATGCGCTGGACTCCCCTGGGGAGGCGATAGCCTGGGGTGTAACCACACCCCAGCAGGTGCGACAGGCCCAGCAGTATCAGGATCCAGCCGGTGAATCTCATCGGTCCTCCTGCACTGGCTGGGGAACGAGGGTCGCGATGACCCGGCGTGCTTCTGCCGCTTCTTCGCTGGCGGGCACATCGAGTAGCACTTTCTCCAGGTAAACTCTGGCCGATTCAGGCTTGGCGATGCCGAGATAGAACTGGGCCACCAGCAGATGCCTTTGTGCTCTCATCTTGGCGATTTTTACCAGTTCCATGCGCGCTCTCTGGGACTCCCCCTGATTGGGGAACAACCGTAGGTATCTGCGGTAGTGTCTTTCCGCCACGGTCAACGGGCCCATGTCGTACTCGACCCCCTTGATCTGTGCGAGTACCGCATCCCCTGCGAGAATCTGTGCCGGAGCCGTCCATGGGCTATTGGGATATTCTCGCAACAATCGCTCGAAGAATCTCTCCGCATCCTCGGGAAGGTTGTTCTTGAGATACCAGTTGGCGGAGTGAAAGACCGCATCGTCGCTGAATGGTTGAAATGGATATCTCTGGATCAGATCGCCCAGGACTTGCAGTCCCTTT
>CAVOEM010000013.1:0-25759 GCA_963694575.1 Planctomycetes bacterium UBA1146
ATCGCTGCACCTGCTTCTGCACCTGCTTCTGCACCTGCTTCTGCACCTGCTTCTGCACCTGCCACATCTTCCACAGCATCTTCTGCCAGAACTGCACCCACCGGTCCTTGCCTGGTCTACCAGCATGGCGGTATCGATCACTGGATCCCAGCGGTGGGGCGAGTGGTCGTCGGTCGCGCCGACGAGGCCGACGTGACCATCGAGGACAATAGGATTTCTTCCAAGCACGCTGTCCTTCTCGAGCAAGACGGTGAGTGGTATATGGCCGACCTCGGATCCGGAAATGGAATCGTGGTGGGGCAACAGAAGGTCAAGAAACTGGAACTGAGAGATGGGGTTCAATTCCGCATCGGCATGACAGAGTTCACCGCGAAGGGATTCCCCGGTCGGTCGAAAGCGACAGGAGATGGACGAGCAGTCACTCGGAAGACGACCCGGTCGGCGACGAATTCTACCGCCGAGATGACAGTGGGCCGTAGTACCCGGGTCGATGTGGGTTCCCAGGGCTCTCAGGGACTCTTCACCATCACCTTCATCCTGGTGCTGGGTGTGGTGCTCTACTCTGGCTACGGGTGGATTAAAGATCTCGCAAGTAATCCTGACCTGGTGGTCCCGCAGGGTGATCGGCTTTCCGGAGCGGGGCATTTCGAACTGGTGCCCATCGGCGCGATACTCGATGGACCGTGGCGACTCGCCAGCGGCGAGGGGACCCTCGATGTCCAACGCGGCGATCAGGCTCCACAGGGCAAGCAGTGGCTCGCATGCAGCGGAGAAGCCGATGCACTGGGGGTTTTCCGCCTCGAGTATGACACCGTCTTCGAGGTCGATCAGGATCATGGCTTAAGGCTCAGCGCTCGTCTTCAAAAGGTTGGTTTTGAGCGGATCGGATTCTGCGTTCGTTGGATCGAGTCGAGCGATCAAGGAGACCGAATTGTCGACGAACAGTTTTCTTCCTTGAAATCGTCCTCCAACTGGAGTGTGCATACTGCAGAGTTTGCCCCTCCGGTGACGGGAAATGGAGGATCTGCAAGAGTCTCGCTGGTGGCACTGGGGCAAGGAAGCGGTGAACTATTGCTCGACCAGTTGGTGGTCAGAGCGGTTGAGACTCGGAGAGATCCACCGATCGTTATTTCCGCTGGTGATGATGAACAGAAAATGGATCTGGCGATCGATGCCTACGGCGTTGGCAAGTTGATGCGCGGTCGGCAGGAGTTGATCTCAGATCTTCGAGTGGCGGTCGGTCCTCCCCGAGCGATGCCATGGGGGCAGTTACTACCGGTTCGACGAGAGCAAGTGGTCACCGGTGATGATGGATCGGTCCGGCTCGGTTTCGAACTGGCTGAACTGAAGCAAGGGAAGGTGGCGATTCAGCAGTTCGCTCGCTCCATCGGTTGGAAGATTGCAGCCAGTTGGACTCCACAACGCCACACTCCATTGATCCTGGTAGGGAGGATTCCTGCCCGAAGGGGCTCTTCTCCTGTGCAGGTCTTTGCTGGCAATAAGTTGGTCAACTCGGCGGATCGCTGGTCCGATCTGCAGCCCTGTTCCGGTACCGAGATCTCGATCGGAATCGGCAAGGATCAGATGGTGGCGACATTTCAACAGCCGATGATGTTCTCGGTATTCCCTGACCATGACGGACGAGGCACGATGCTGATGGCGGACGCAGGAATGGTCGTCGCCGGCGGCGCCCTCGATGTTTCGTTCACCTCCAGTAGTGAGCGCGAGCAATCCCGGGTGCTGGAGGCTCTCGCCGAGGTGGAACGCGCCATCGATGCCAGAGCCGAGGGGGATGCGGCTCGATTAATCCGTCAGGCTCGAGCAGATTTCCCCTGGCGAGCGGATGTGACCCGAAAACTGGCTCAGATCGAGCAACACATCGATGTCGAGGTCAACGCTGCGCTCGGACAGATCGCTGCCGTCCTTGAGGATTCATCGAAGTTTCCAGGATCACCTACCGGTACCTATCTCGAGAGAATCTGCCGCGAGTCGATGGCTAGATTCATAGGACTGGATCCGGCCAAGAAGGCGCAGGAAATCATCGATCAGCGCAAGAGTGAAAGCACAAACGCAGCGCAACTCTTGACCGTCGGTAAGGTGGAACTGTTGCTGGCTCGTGCGTACGATGCGCTCGGCAAAAGCCGATTCGAGATCGCACGATTCTACTTTCAGTCATTGCTCGATCAGTATCCAGATGCACCGGGAGCGGCCATTGCTATACAGGAATTGAAACTCATCCATGCGAGGGGGAACTGATGTCCTACAAGGGGCAGGTAGCCGTACTCGAGTTGAAGGAAAACCGCTGGCGGGCGGCCCATGTACGTGGGGTCGGCCACACCGTTGAGGTGGTTTCTGTCCACGAGGTGGAACCCGATGGTGAGTCGAGTATCAGTGCATGGATCTCTGAACTGTCGACCCTGGGATTCCCTATCGGTAACATCGCGCTGCTTCTCGATGGCGAGAGTTCTTCTCTGCGCTACCACAGTGTGCCTCCGGTCCCCTCCTGGAGACTCGATTTGATCCTTCATTACGAGATCGAAGAGATCGCCGAGAAGACCGGAGACGCACTCTCTGGTGGGCACCTCGAACTGCTGGTCCCTGAAAGCCTGTCCGAGGACACATTGTTGTTGCTCGGGGTCGGGAAAGACGCAGTGCTCCAGCCCATCATCGATCAGATTCGCGAGAGTAAAGGGCAGGTGCAACTGGCATTGCCATCTGCCATCGGAACCTATCATGGTCAACTCGCCAGCCATGGTCCGGACAGTGGCGATCAGACGGTACTGGTGTGCGATGTTCAGGAGACCGAAACTCAGGTACTGGTGGTCCGCGAGAATCGATTGCTGTTTGCTCGCACAGTTGGATTTGGCCTGAATGGGCTGGTGGATCTGGTCACGGAACGCATCTCGGTCTCGGAGTCGAAAGCGCGCAAGATGGTCGATGCCTTCTCGTCGGGTGACCTGCTCGATGGGGAAGATGCGCTGAATGGTTGCCACAGGGGGTGGACCAGTCAATTGGGACAGATGCTCAGTTCTTCCCTCACCTTCTGCCAGGCACAGTTGAAAATTGACGATGTCGTGGCAGATCGCGTTCTGGTATCGGGCATCGGAGCGGCGCTGGTGTGTCGCGGCGCTGAACTGCGAGAACTGCTCGGTAAAGATATCGAGCAAGTCTCCTTTACTGGAACCGATGGTCCACAGTGGACCCTGGTGGTCGGAACCGCAGCAGCAGCCCTCGATTCCGAGGAGCAGATCGTCGATCTGTTACCCAACGCCGAACGCGAGCGCAGGACGTTCCGCGACCACACACGATTTCTGTGGGTAGGTGTAGCAGCGCTGATCCTTGCAGTCGGATTGCAAGTGATGGACGTGTCTGTATCTGCCGGGCGCGCCTCAGGTGCATCGGAAACGATTCGAGAATGGCGCGGCAATATCTCCAGTTGGCGTTTGGCCGAGGAAGACGCTCGAACGAAAAACGATGTGTTCCGCAAGAGAGAAACCAGGATCATCCAGGAGATCGAGACGGGGAAGTTTTACGCGAAAATCCTCGATGGTCTGCGCCAGGATCTCCCTTCGGAGATTTCACTGGAGCAGATCAGCCTTCGCCGGGTGGTAGGTGATTCAAAAATAGGAATCGAGATCGAGTTGGTCGGCCAATCCGATAACTCTCGTCGCAATGGGCTCGAAGCGATCGAGACCTTGCAGAGAAACCTCGAGGGGATTTCTGGGGTGGAGAGGGTTCGCTCGACACCGGACGATCAGAAGTCAGGATCTTACCCATTTAGCATCCTGGTATCTCCGGATGAGAAATTGCCTGAGAAGAGTAGCCGTGGACCAGGCAGGCGACGCACCAAGTCACCATTTGGGGGGAGAGGATGATGCAGGAAATCTGGCAAAAAAATCGTAAGGTATTGATCCAGGCTCTCTCTGCATTGGCGATCTTTCTCGTGATTTCCAACGTGACCCGTGGTTATCGATCCGAACACGAGATAAGTCTGGCCCGTCATGAAGAGGAAGCTCAACTGGTCGCTCAGGATCTCGAGGGGCTCGAAGGAGTGGTCGATGTGGAGAGGAAATCCCGGACCGCTCTCGAGGAGCGAAATCGGGATCTCCTCAAGAAACTAGGCATCGCCTTTTCTGCAGTGCACCAGCCATCGGTCGATGAAGCATCTGTCAGTACCGACTTCAAGCGCGCCAAGGACCTGGTCTGGAACAACTTCAGAAACCAAGCCAATCGCGCTGGGATGGTGACGCCGGCTGAGATTCCGAATTTCGATGAGCGATCGGACCTGTCATTGCTCGAGTGGTCCGATCGATATCGCCTGCTGGAGGTGCTCGATCGATTCACCCGGGTTTGTCTTCAGACCGGGGTGGCTCGTCTCGACGACGTGAAGCCGTCGAAGAGGATTCAGGAAGCTCTGCAAGATCCTGACAAGGTACTCGCGCGTTATCCCCTTCAGGTCAAGATGCTCTGCCTGCCGGAACAACTGGCAGAAATGCTGCTTCGTTTCCAGAGAAATGGCGAGTTCCTGTCACTGGAGCCGATCCGGGTGACCCCTGAGAAATCAGGCGGGGACAAGATCGAGGTGGATTTGACGGTAGTCGGGATCGACATGGAAGAGCCCCGAGTGGAATCGAGTTCTGCTCGAAGGGGTTCTGGCCGTACGAGGAGGGGGTTCTGATGCGCTGGAACATCGAAAAAGGATTTTGCGTCCTCTGTCTCGGATTTCTGCTGTTGAATCTTCTGGGATTGGCAAAGACCTACATCCTGGAAGATCCACTCGCCGCTGTCGATCTTCGGACTCCGGAATCGAGCGATGGCGGAACTGTTGGAGGACTGGTGAGACTGGAGTGGTATGAGCCGGCTCCGATCGAGGCGGCCAGAAATCCATTCGCCAGTGTCAGCGATTGGAAACCTGCTCCTGCGGATTCACTCGGAGAACCTCCGGTGAGCAGCGTGCCGCGGAGAATCCCTCTGCCTGCACTGGTCTCCGGGGACCCCAGAACCCGATTGCGGGCCGAACTGAAGATGCCCGTGGCCGTCGAGGAAGATGAGGAGTCGCAGTGATGAACAAGTACAACCGCATCGTCTTGCTGAGCCTTCTGCTCTTTTCCTGGTCAATGGTCGAGGCTCAAACTGCCATCGATCTGGAGATCCGTGCTTTCGATCTGATCGAGTTGAACAACGGCAACCAATTCGAAGGCAAGATCCTCGTAGAGTTGGCTGAGCTGATTCAGTTTGAAACTTCAGCGGGCAAGGTCTCCTTCAAATTGTCAGAAGTCAAAAGTATCAGGTATCGGAATCCTCCGGAAAAGGTCTACCAAGCGCGACGGATGGGGGACTTCGATGAAACATCTTCTGAGTCCCAGTTTGAAATCGGTCAGTGGTGTCTTGATCCCGGTGTGGGGTTACTGCAGCAAGGGGTGAGCCATCTGGAGGAATCGGTACGGCTGGATCCCGCAACTCCCGCTGCTTATCTGTTGCTGATTCCAATCTATCAACAGACTGAACTTCGCCAGTTCAAGACTCGGGATCAGGAAATGTCGGCTGCGGTGACGATGGTCGAGACTCTCCTTCGTGGGGTGCAGGCCGGAATCGAACTGGAAGGTCTCGTCGAACTGGCGGTGACCCAGTTGATCCAGATCGGCGAACATGAAGCGGCAGTCATCCTACTCACCCAGATCAGCGAAGGGGAAATGACAGACCCGCGCGTCGCTGCAGCGCTGAGAAAATTGGTAGTCCTTCTCGATTCATTGGGTCGAACGGATGAGTCGAGAGAGGCTGCAGGTCGTCTGCGTGAAGGCGGTGGTGGAAGTGATGTCGAGGTCTTGCAACGGGAAATCCGTTGGGCAGTCCTCGACTATGCCGCAGGGTCGTTGGAATCGCGGGAATCGATCGAGCAGATGTTTGAAGACCTGATCGTTGCTGGCGGTGACGATGGTCAAAGTTATCTCTATCGAGGCTCTGCACGATTACTCGATGATGAGTTGGGCCTGGCGCAAGACGACTTCAAGAAGGCGTTCAGGGCAGGAAGTGTCGATGCGGTCGCTGCCACTACCTTTGCGCTCTCCTTTGCCCGGATGGGCTACTTCGAAAAGGCTCTCGATCTCTTGTCTTCCGCTTCTTCGGGAAGCAATGTCGAGGTCGACTGGCGACTGGTGGAAGCCTACGTGTTGGAGTCGAGGGGTGAATCGCGGGCCGCTGTGGACTTGTATCTCGAGGCGGCGCTGCAAGCCGATGCTACCTGGCAATCAAGGTTACTGAGCATCGAAGCGAGGCGGCGACTGGAGCCCGGTTGGGATCCGACCTCGGAGATAGAAAAGGTGATGCGGCATGACGTGTTGTCCTCCGCTGCATTCGCTGAATGTGCCCTGGTACTGGGGGATCACGCACTGTTCCGGGGGGAACTGGCTGAAGTAAGAAGGTGGTTGGAATACGCCATCGCCAGTGGGCTCGATGGCTCCGATGTGATGCTTCGCCTTGGGCTGGCGCAACGGGGGCCCGGTGGTGATCCCGAGCGGGCCCGAGAAGCGCTCACCCTCGTGACCATCGAACAGCCAAAGAATCCCGATGGCTGGAATGCCCTCGCTGAATTCCTGCACACTGGTGGAGATCTTCAAGGAGCTCGACATGCTCTGGGGAAATCCCTCGAACTATTCCCGGAAAAGTTGCGCGAATCTTGGGCACCGGACTCACCGGCTCCCTTGCGCTGGGCCTTGCGGGCATTACGTAGAATTAATCGCACCATCGCCGAGGAATACTGGTTCGATGACTTTGATAGGGAAGCGGACTCCTCGCTGCAAAATAACTGGCGAGAAGAGGAAGCCTTCGGCGTTTCTGTTTCACTCAAGGATGGAATGGCCCTGTTGGATGGGGTGCAGAAGCACCAACCGGACCGCCTGACATCGATGAAACGAGAAATCCTCACCCCACGCCTGACGGGGATTCGTTCGACGCTGCGGTTGTTGTCCGCAGGGGCTGGCACAAGGGTCGCTTTTCGCATCGAAGACCAATCGGGCGGAGGGCTGATCTTCTTCCGTGATCCGGATGGAGTGCTGGGTTTTGCACTTCTCGGCGGCAAAGAGATCGAGATGGTGCGTAGCGACGATGTCGATCAGGCGGAAGACTTTGGATTGATCCCCACCACCTGGGCACTCGATGATCGCGCACACCAGTTGGAGTTCATTTTTACCCAGGACAGCAAGAAGGGTGCGGAATTGTGGTTTGACGGCATCCTTGTGGCGCAACAAATCTCCTATCGGCCTGTCAGGAAGTCTGGTTTGACTGCTGGTTTTTCAGGACAGGCTCCGCTCGGTGAGCGATACAAGCTGGCGATCGAGGAGTTCGAAGTCTTTCGACGCAAGGCGGTCTCTGTTCGAGAACAGGAGTACTAGATGACTTCTTCTCCAAGAGCTGGATTCACCCTGGTCGAGTTGCTGGTGGTGATTGCCATCATCGGTGTTCTGGCTGGGCTCGGTTCGAAGATGCTCAGTTTCGCCACCAAGAGTAGTGCCATAGGACTGGCCGAACAGGAGATGCAGAGATTGGTTCTGGGCGTTGAGACCTATCAACTCGATTTTGGAGATTACCCTCCCAGTTCGATGGAGAAGGATTACGAGATCTCTGGCAACGGCCTCGACGAGGGCAACGAGAGTCTGGTGGCCCATCTCGCCAGTCGATCCAGGGGCCGTAGTTACTTCGAATTCAAAGAAGAGTTTATCGAGAATCTCGATCAGGATCGTCTTCGAAACGCGGATCTGTATCAGCAAATGCGCTGGGTCTTCGGAGATGATCAGTTGCGGGAGTACGTAGACCCCTGGGGTATTCCCTACGTCTACATTCACAACAGAGACTACGGGATCGAGTACTCGGTGACCCAGGAAACTGGACCGGTCAAGATCGAGGCGGGGAATTCTCTGAAAACTGCGACCTTCCACGAACCGCTAAGATTTCAGATCTGGTCTGCAGGTCCCGATGGTATTCACCAGATGCATTCTGACGAGGCGGCGGACTCTGACGATGTGGCCCCATGGTAAAGAAGGCCGTCGATTCCGAGGTCGGCGTGACCCTGATTGAACTGCTGGTGGTTCTTTCGATCCTGTCCGTTTTGATGGGGTTGTCGATTTCCGTTTTCCGTACATTTGGAGAGGCGCAAACGCTGGAGATCGCTTCCAGCAGCATCTCGACGACGGTTCGCGCCGCTCGGAACTGGTCGATTTCTACCGGGATGCCGAGCCGGATCCTGGTCGATCCCGATCGAGGAAAAGTGAGCGCCTTTGGTTTTCAGCTGGCAGGCGCGTGGGGATTTGAGGATTTTCACGGTCTTCCTGAAAAAGTCCCTCTTCCCGCGGGCTCGAAGACGGTGGGGGCATTTCGCCAGTCTGCGGAGTTGGTGGGACGGGTCGAAGTCTGTGCCGGTTCGATCGGAAGAGGAGCGATGTTCCTCGACGATGGGGCGGCATTTCGCGCTCGTCGGCTTCCCATCTATGATGGGCGAGATGGAGTCTCCATCGAAGCGTGGGTTCATTTCTGGCAGCCACCCTGGCTACCCGAGGATGGTATCGAGCCCGATGGTGGCTTCTCTGATCCCCGACGGGAAATGCGCATGGCAGTACTGGGAATCCCCAACTCTTTCGAGATGGGAGTCCTCGGAGACGGTGCTATTTACATGGAGATCGGTGATCCTCAAAGGGCCATCGAAGGGGAGTTCATCCGAGCACAGACTGAAGGTTCGACGTTGGTTCCCGATCGCTGGGTTCACCTGAGAGCGACCTTCGACCGAACAGAACTGGTCATCGAAGTCGATGGAGTCGAACAACTCTGGGTGCCCGAGACATTCGAAAAAGTGGCGGAGGATCAGTGGCCCGATTTACCCACCGCTGTCCCTCATAGCGATTCCGACCTGTGGATCAGCCATCCCAATCGATTTTTCATGGGCGCCATCGATCAGGTGGTCCTCCGTGTGGCGACCACACCGGTGGTCGTGGAGATGCCCATCGACATCGAAATTCTGGGACCCACTACCTTGATACATCTGGATGGTCGAGGCTCTCTGGATCCCTTGCAGCACAATCTTCCCGTTGTGATTCATGTGGCTGAAGTGGGTGACTTTTCCGAAATCGAAGCGGCCGATGGAACAGCCGTCGCAGGAGAAGGATTCAGGGATCGTATCGAACGTGAGCGGCAGGAGCAGACCCATCGAGATGATGATATTGCTCAGGCGTTCGGGGATCCAATTTCGGATCTGATGAAACATCTGGAAGGCTGGGAAGTGGATCCTGAAGCCCTCACAGGGGAGGCCGAGGAGAAGAATCCGGTTCCTTCGACTCCAGGGATGCATTACGGGATTGGTGATGTCGATGGGACGTCGGTTCTGCGTCTCCATAACATCGTGATCGATATGACGGGGGCGATCCGTGGATGATTCAATACGGTATCGTGAGCGTGGAATGGCCCTGTTGATGGTCATCTTGGTGCTCTCCGCCCTGGCCGCGATCGGCACACCATTCGTGATCTCGATGAAACTACAGGAAAAAGGAGCCGCTCGATCACTGGCGCAACAAAAAGCGAGTCTCGCCGCGCAAAGTGCCAGGAGCCGTGCTCTGAGCCAACTTTTCGATACCCACCACAGTCGTGAACGAGACCGGTGGCGTCCAGGCACGGAGGCACCAGATCTGATCGACGGACTGGACGAACTGAAGGTGCATTTCCCGGCCACGCTCACCTCCATTCCGGTGGTCGGTACACCGCCGGGGGTCTTCCAGATGCGTGGTGATTCCGATGTGATCCTCGATGCTCGGGTGACCGATGAGCAGGGTAAGATCAACATCAACTCTGCGATGCCCAATCTCATCGGTAACATGCTGGCCGGGAGTCACCTTTCAGAAGCGATCAGTTATGAAACCGATCTTGGTGAATTGCCACTCGACGACACCTCTTCCTTCCCTGCAGATGATGATCCAGAGACGGTGGATGGTGTGGTCGTGATCCTCAATCCGATCTTCTTCACTGTCGAGGCGATCTCCTACACAGGCAAGACCGAGAAGGCATTGACCGGAATCTTCCGGGGGCAGTACTTGTCGGGGACATGGGAGCACCAGAAAGGCTGGCCAGTCTTCGATCTGCGCGGCTTGAAGGTATTCTTGCACCGACTCGCCAACCTTTCGGACGGAGACATTGCCACTTTTCGGACTCCGATTGGAATCCGCCAAATTGCCGATTGGTCAGTGGTGCCTTACTTCCTCCAGACCCTTGCTGTGGTCGGCCTGAGTTTTGAAAACATGGCGGACTGGGGACTGACCACCGAGATGTTGGTGCGCGCCGGGATCGATCCTTCCTTGCTCCAGAAAGAACCTGAGGAGGTGGACGAGGCGGAGTATCGCGAGGCACGAAAGTTGTTCCTCGATAACAACATTCCCAAGGAAGTGGTCGATCTGGTCGAGTCGATTCGCGGAAAAGCCGCAGTGATTGAAGCGGCCGAGGTGGTCGGGGGGATGGGTCTGACCAAGGCGCGGGGGAATGCATTCAAGGGTGTGTATTTGACTTTTATCGCGCCGGAGTTGAAGAAGATCAAGAAACGCGGCAAGTCCTACTTCCCCAGTGCCATCCTCGCTTACCAGGAAATATTCGATATCCCAGGTATGGAAACATTTTCGGCATTCGAGTTCGAGCAGATCCGCGACCTGATCACTACCAGTTCAACCCAGCCCAGAGCTTGGTCGCAGGAACAGATGGTGGAGGGCGAGATCACCAATAGTGCGCTGCTGGGAGTGCCACAGATGCGACTTCCACGATATGACTTCTTCAATCCGGGGACTGTCGTTCGGATTCGTAGTATCAATGATCCTTCGAAGGTGGAGTACGGCCTTGCTGCCGGTGCGTTCCCGACTCCTCGTGGCGGATTCAGGGGTATGGGTAGTGGATCCATCTTCCAGGGCGGGGTGATTCTCAAGGAACCGTTGAAATTCGAATGGGCTGAGCGGGAGGCGATGGTCAGTGCCGCGCTGAGGCATCCCATCAACATCAACACCGCTCCTCGTAGAGTCATCGAGGCGGTCTTGACCGGTCTCTCTACCGATCGATTCGAGCAGAACTTCAATGGAGTGACTGTCGAAGAGGCTCGTGGGTTGACCGATCTCTTGATGGAGGCGATGCCGATCTCCGGTTTTGCTGCTTTTCGTGAGGTGGTGGAAGCGGCTCAGTTGAGTGGCGTCCTCGATGGAGGTGATTCAGAATCGATCCTCATCAACGCCTTGAATCCGAATCAGCCTCGACTCTCCATCTCTACCACTGGATTTTGTTATGCAACTTCGGAGATCTACACGGTGGAGTCTATCGGTGTGGCCAGGAGCCCGGTGGGCACTCCGCAAGCGACGGTCCGTTTTCGTGAAGTCATCGAGGTCGCACCTCCGGACCCGCTCTCATTGAGACTGGAAACGCAGGAGGACTGGGCTTCCATCTATGCCACACGGGATCCGGGAGGGGGTCGATTTTCTCGCTTCAATACGACCTTCGTTCCCGGTAGGGCGTCGAACCTGGTGGTCAGTGGGCCGATCCCCCTCAACCGTCGAAAGTTCACCGGTCCCTCTCTCGATGAAGGAACTCTTCGTGGAGAGACCATCTCCTACGATCGTGATTCAGGTAACTACGGATTTGGATCGGTGGGCTTGCTGGAAGTCGAGCACTTCAGCGAAACCATCGAGGGCTACGAACTGGAAGATGGTTCCTGGAAACGTTCGATTCTTTTACAGCAAGAAACTGAACAGGCTCAGGGCCGTGGACGAAGGGGAGCCGAGCCGGTAGACCTCTTGCCACCGGATCAGGGTGCCAACAACGACGCTCTCTCGACAGTTCCTGCGATGGTTGATTTCTGGTATCGCCCGCGCTGGGGATCGCGTAGTGGCAATCGAATCATTTTTGATTCGGTAGGTCCGACTCTGGATCGCTATCGTGATCGGGTGAGATTGTTCTTTTCCGGGGATACCCAGGAACTGGTGCTGCAAGTCTTTGATGAGACCGGTTCCGCCGTTGCATGGGATAGCAAGGTGCTACCAGCGGCTGAGGTGCGTCACTCGGTCACCACCACCACCTTTGCCGAGGACACCTGGTACCACATCTCTGCAGGATGGAGATCGACCAGACCAGGAGATCTGGTCCTGCTGATCGATCGTCGACCGGTGGGTCGACAATCCTGGTTGTCACGTCTCAATGGTGCCCTTTCATTCTCGGGAAACCGAGTTTCCATCGTCGATGCCGACATGGCGATCAGATTCCCCCCGACCGGGACTTTGCTGGTCGGTTCGGAAGCGATCGACTACTCGGGTCGAGAAGGGGCTTCCTTCATCGTCAGACCGCCAGGTCCTAACGGCTCTCCTCCGATCGGACGCGGTGTCCGCGGGACGGTGCGGTCGAGTCATGCTTCCGGTACTCCCGTGAGGCTTCTGGGCTATTCATTGCCCCTCGCCAACTCCGATCCGCGCCGTAGTCTGACCGATTCTTCCAACGACATCATCATCGGGCCGGGGGGAGCTTCGCTGGAGATCGAGATCACTCCAACGATGAGGGTTCTCAACTTCAACACCAGTAACGGTGCAGTGGAACTGACGCCAGCGACATTTGCACGAGCCTCGACCCAGATTCCATTCGCTGTCGGCAGTCCAGTGACCAGCACCCTGGAACTGGAACCATTTGCCGCCAACTCACTTTCTCTGCTGGTTCAGACCAATGGGAGCCATCCTCTCGAACTGGGGTTCCCGCCTCGAGGATATCTTCACATCCGACAATGGACCCAGCAGGGATCCGAACCGAGGCAACTGGTGGCGACTGAATTCGCCAAGTATTCCTCCATCACTCCGGGACCGGTTCCTGGCCTTTATCGATTCACCGCAATGGGGAGGGCTTTACTGAACTCTACGGCGACCCAGGGGATCACCACCGCCACTTCCAGTACGATCCTTCAGGTCAGGGGTGTTTCGATTGAATCGAATGCGACCGATTTGAATCAGAGCTACGCGCCATCCGGAGTGCTCCAGATTGATTACATGCCCGGCTCCCAGAGTATCGGACTACTGCAGGATGCAGAGTGGATTCGATACACCCAGATTGCCGAGGGAAAGTTCTTCATCTGTGATCCGGATCAGGTCGAAGCTTTTCGCGGCTTCACCGGGGACCAGTACATCAACACCGGTAACCCATTCCTTCGGAATCGCCCGTTGTGGGACATGAATGGCATCGTCCGTCATGCCGCGGGGCAGGAGATCACCCAGGTGGTCCGGGCCTTCGGGGCATCTGCTGGATTTGCCGATGAGGTGATCCTCGGGGATGGCTATGGCGATCCGACCAATAGACTTCGGGAAGATTCGCCGCTGAGAGTTCGCAAGGTACGCGAAACCGATAGTGGAACCTATGTCAGTTTCTACTGGCCCCCGGAAGGGACCTATCGTCCGGGACAGGATCCACGGATCCGTCGTTTTCCCAGCGGTGGATTGCCTTCCTCGACCAACGGGGAGATTCGTTTCGGGTCATCGATGATCAGTGGTGACGGGATCGATGCTCCGGGGACCCTGGACGAAGTGCGTTTCAGCCGCCTTGACGCGAGTGATGTTGAAACCTATGCATTTCCCGCAACTTCCAACGGAGGATTCCGCACGATGGCGATCCAGGCGTCGCCCGGATTACCGTCGGGGGTGCGTACTGAGGTGATTCAAAGTGGCTATTCGAAACAGGATTCCGAACAACCCGGTGGTGTCCTCGACAAGATTCATCTGCTGGCTCGATCAAAACTCACCGCTTCTGCTCCGCAGCCGCAGGATCCGGAAAGTGCCATCAATTTGCCCACAGGAGGTGTTCGAACATTTTCCAAAGGTGATGCTCGAGGATTTGGGCTGGGCAAGCGAGAAGGGTTATTTCAGGTCGATGATGAGGTGATGCATTACACCTTCGATCCCGGTCAGGTCGAGCCCGATGTGGTGATCCAACTGGAGCAGGATCTTCCCCGTGATCCCTACCTCGATGAGGATGCCCTGGGGGAAGGGGAAGTGGTTCCCTATGACCCCAACCGTGACCTGAGAGTAGAAGTGATCAATTCGATCCAGGTCGATAACACTGCCAACCTGCCACCCAATGGTGGATTCCTCGAAATGATCAGCGGTCCCACCAACGAAGTGCTGTACTACGAACAAGCATCGAACGGTGTACTGCGCAATGTGTTGCGCGGTCAACTGGGATCTTCGGTGGGTGGATATGTCTATCAGTGGTCTTATACCGACGCACAGGACGTTGTTCAGGTCGTGACCAACACTCACCGATTGCGCCTGATTCCCTCCCGCGTCATCGATGTGATGACCCGAGGAATGCTCTCCACCGAACGCACCAGTAATGAACTGGGACGTGAACCTCTGGTTCCTCTCCCCAATATTCCGGTGGCTCGGCTTGCCGGGCAGGTCGCTGAATCAGGATTGACGTTGGAGGTGATGGGGCTTCCCGGAAACGAAGGTGGGAATCGTCAGTTGGCCGGCTTCCCTTCCGGCGAGGGTTACCTGCTGGTCGATGACGGCATCGTTTCGACTCCAGACGAGATCATCGCTCATACCGGTGCGCAGGGCAGCAGCTTCGGGCTGTTTCGCGATGATCGTACTGGAAAAGGAATTTTCCGTGGTCGCTTCGGTAGCGATTTCAAGGTTCATCCCGCCGGTACTCCGGTCATCGAACTGCTGGCTCGACATCATGATCGCTACCAGCCACTGGTGGAATCGAAGGATCTGCAGTACCTCGAGCGAGCCTGGACGATGCCCGGAACCATGTGGGATCGGATCCGTTGGGATGTGGAACAGTCTCGCAATCGATCCACAGCGGGATCGGTGAGGATCCTCGCTCGATTCGATGGCGATCCTGGTTGGGACTCGATTCCGACCAATCAGCCGGGTGGCCTCTATTTGTTTGACGATCCGGCCGATGTCAATCGCCTGGGACAGTTTGGTGACGCGCTGGAAATTCGGATCCACTATCGTCACCGAAAAGGAGCCTATGGCCAAACCCGACAGTCGGGGATGTGGAATGATGAATGGAAACATCTTCCCATCTTGAAGAATGTTGGAATCGAATACCGTAAGGAGTGGCGGATCCTTCATCACGAGGAATATCCATACTGATGAACAAAGAACAGGGACTGACTCTGATCGAGATTCTGGTGGCACTGGGTATCTTCGTGATGCTCGGTAGCGGTCTTGTCGTGTTCTTGCGAGATGGAATCTCCACCTGGCAAGTAGGTGAATCGAGACGAGAATCGATCGAGCGGGCAGAAGCGATCCTGGAACCACTCTGTGCCGACCTTCGATCGCTCTTTTCACAACCAGATCCGGGTCCCGGTGGTGGACTGGTCGAAGTGTTGCTGCTTTGTGACCGAGATGGCCGGGGACGATCCCGTTTGAGGATGGTCAGTGTGCTCGACGAGGAGGTCAGGAACCCGATTACCCGGATTGCCGGATCTCTCACCGGTGGTCTCGCCGATATCGATTATCATAATGACTCGATGGAAGCTCGACTGGGAATTCTGCGCGCCCCTGGTGGCCTGTGCGAGGTCAGTTACTCGATGGGACCCGAGGAGGGGTCAGAGGTGTTGTGGAGAGGCTTCAAGAGTCCCATCGGGGGCGAAGGTACCCTGTTCAATGAGGTCAACCTTGAGCCGGATGTCGACGGGATGCCGAGGCGCAGCCGTCCCATCGCAGATGGTGTACTCCACATCGCATGGTCGTTCTGGGGTGGAGATCGTCGTCGCTGGGTCGCTGGTAAGGTGCAACCACCGCTCTCCTTCTGGGATTCGACGCGGGGCATCTTGCCGATGGATCGCCAGTCGGGAATTCACTGGGATTCAGGAAGCCGAGATGATCCCTACGATGATGTTTTCCCCGATACTGTCGAGGTGCTGCTGGTGCTGAGACCTGCCCGTTCGGCTCCACTCGCCCGACTGACTGTGGATATCGCCGCGAATACCGCAGATATCCTCGTCGATTCGACCGCTCAGTATCCGATCGGTCCCGAGAGTTACATCCGTATCGACTCCGAATGGATTCGAGTGGGGCGGCTCACAAGTAAGGCATTTCTGGACTGTGAAAGAGGGATGCGAGGCACCACTGCAGTGGAGCACTCCCGTCTTCGGTCAGTGGTCCACGGTTCTGAATTCCGTAAGACTGTGAGGATCCCAGGGGCCAGAGATCCCGGGGGGCAACGATGAAGATGGAGAGTAAAGAATCGGGGTTTACCCTGCTTGAGGTTGTGGTGGCTCTGGGAATTCTCACGGTGGGGGTCAGCGCCGCGATCGCTCTGTTCGCCGCAGGTACGGCATCTCATCGACGTGCGGTCGATCGAATCCGTGCCATCGAGGTCTCGGAGGTGGTTTTGTCCGCCCTGGAGGGAACGATACGCGACGGCGGAACCGTCACTGATTTGATCAACAATCCTCCATGGGACCCGCTGCTCTCTCACTGGCCAGGGATTTCCGTCGAAGTGCGATACGGCACCATTCCCAAGGAACAGGGGCGAGACCGGTTGATCGTGAGAGTCCGGCAAGATGGCGATGGCGAAAGAGAAGTCAATTATAGCTCCATCCCGAGCGATGATTACATCGATGAGTTGCTGGTCGAGGTCCATGTGATGTGGATTTCCAGAGGTCAGGGGAGCGAGGAAGTCTTTCGCCAGATCGTTCCCAGGATGAGAAGTATTCGACTCGATTCCCCCTGATGTGGTGTCCGCTCAGATGCTGACCACTGCGCGTTCCATCAACTCCACCGGCAAGGCTCCAGCACCACTCTTCAGTTGCCAGTCCATCTCGATCAGGGTTTCGATGATTCTCAGGGTCCTGGGAAGATCACAAGTACGGTACTGCTTACGAATTCTCGGAAGAAATGGTCGGGCAATTCCGGCCTGCTCGAGAATCTGCTGCTCTCCTCCACCCTCCGCAACGATGCGATGAACGCTTCTCAGTTCCCGTGCGCGTTTGAGGGACAGGGCCACAAACTGGAGCAGTAAACGCTGAGGATCTCGGACGCGTTGATTCTTTTCATCGAGAGCTCCGCGCTCGACGATATCGGAGAGCACTCGGAGTGATCGTGCTCGATCCTGTTCGAACCAGGAGTCGACCAGTTCAAAGGCAGATCCGTCGCCACCGGCGGCACTGTTCTCGACGATGATACTTTCGTCGATCTGCTGGATTTGACGGGAGTCACAGATGGTCGAGATCTTCTCGATGGCGTTGGCGAGTTGATCCATCTGGGGGCCGATGCGATCGATGAGTAACTGGGCCATCGGAGCCGTCACCTTCAACGAATGATTGTGGAAGCGATGGACCACCCAGGAGTTCAGTTCGTGATCCCAGGGGTTGGCATCGGGTTGCCATGGGGGTGGACGGTGGAAGGGCCGATCTGCCGAGATGGAGAGTCCGAACTTGCCGATCGCCTTGGCCACCTTGCTCCGTCCATCGAGAGCATCGGCGGTGAGGATCAGCAGTGATCCGGTGGGGGCGGATGAGAAGAACTGGACCCAGGAATCGGGGTCCGATTTGATCCAGTTCTGAGCATCCTGGAGAATCACTACCGGCCCACCCCCGAACAGGCTCGGAGTCCTCAGTTCATCAAAGATCTCACGAATCTGTTCATCCGTGGCGCTTCGAGTCCCCTGGTAGCGAAGGACCGAGTCAGGGTCTGGGGTGCCTCCTGGAAGAGAATCCAGCAACATCGCGATCGCTTCACGGCGCAGTAGTTGCTCCTGGCCGATTACCACGCAGATGGGGGGTGGACCCTCCTTGAGCCTTGCGGGAAGGGTGGCCACGGTCACCTTGCGGTCGGAAGATCGAGATCTGGATGATGATTTCGCCATGCCACATTGTCGGCCTGGATCTGACGGATTTCAACTGTTGGCCCTTGAACCGTCGCGAAAGGTTCTGTATCTAGAGCCGTGACAGGATTGATTCGGGGCAACCCGGATCGGAAGTGTGGTGAGAATCCACCGCGGTGCCGCCGCTGTAACCGGGGACAACCCCTGCAACTCCAGCCGTGTGTCTGGAAAGCCACTACGAAATGTCGTGGGAAGGCGCAGGGAGAGGACGATCCGGGAGCCAGAAGACCTTCTGTCAGTGAAATCGTCGGAGATTTTCTTCCTTCGGTTTCTCCGCTGGATCACTCCGATTCACGCACAGTGCGTGGGATCGGGCCAGAACTCCGAGCAGAGAGGCTCTATTCAGTTGCTGAAATCGTTCTTTTCACTCCTCCTCAGCGACTTCTGTCGGGACCACTGGAGAGTCACTTTACTGGTCGGATGGATACTGGGTGGCTGGATTGTGGTCGGCTGGATCCCGGTCTTCTCTCTTGCGGGAGAACCGATCGCCCACATCTCCACCGAGATTGCCACTTCCAACGTCGACTCTCACCCTTACTCGATTGTCATCGATGATGCGCATCAGCATGGATATGTCTCCATCTGTGGCGATGTTGCGCCCTTTGGTGAGGCGGTCGAGGATCACAGTGCATATCAGGTGATCGAGTTCGATGCGCGGACTCTCGAAGTCCTGCGAACCTTTGATGTCGGATATTATCCGACAGATCTGTTGCTCGCCGGTTCCGATCTGTGGGTCAGTTGCTCGACCATCAGTAGCCTGTTCAGAGTCGACCTGATCCGTGGAATTGTCACTGCTGTACCCTTCAGCGACAGTTCGGGAGCCGACATCGGATACCCATCGGGACTGGCCCTCGGCTGGAACGGGGAGATCATAGTTTCCTCCAATGGCGGTAGTTTTGATGGGTCGGATGAGAACATCGTGATCCTGGACCCACTGACCGAGGAGGTGATTCAGCGGATCGAAGTTGCCGGTGGCATCTCGACGGTTGCTGCGCTGGAAGATGGTTCGTTGCTGGTTCCGGTAGGCTTTCCCGGCGATGATTTCACGGCTGCTCCGGAATTGCAGTGGATCGACCCCAACGATGGACAGTTGCTCGACCAGCTGGTGATCGACGTCGAGACTTCCGATTTCCCGGCACCCAGCGATCTGCACATCCTCGATGACCAGAGTGCCCTGCTGACCATCTTCGGCGGCAGTGCGATGGTGTATCGCATCGATCTCAACAATAGAACGCTTCTGATGGAATACCCGATGGAATCTTCGGAGACCGTGCAAAGTGCTGTGTCTCAGGGGGCCGGGGGTACTTTCCTCGTGGCGGAATACTTCGCCGGTACCGTGTCGCGTTACCAGCTCGACAGTGGTGAGCGGATAGAGATTCTCACCGGTGGGGATCTTCCCAACCGGATCTGTGTCTCCGGTGGACGTGTGTTTACCACCCAGCAGGGAATCGAGTCGATCAGCGTGCACGGGGTCATCGGGGCCTTCATCCGTGCCGACCTGAATCTCGACGGGCAACTGGATCTGGCCGATCCTATTCGATTACTCGAGTATCTGTTTCTCGGAACTTCGATTGAGTGCGACGATTCCGCCGACGCCAACGACGACGGAACGGTGGATCTTTCCGATGGGATCCAAATATTGTCATTCCTCTTTTCACAGGGCCCCCCTCCGCTATACCCTTTCCCCATCGCAGGTCACGACCTGAGCGAAGACGACCTGGATTGCGAGACCACCGGATGAAAAACTTGACCTGTCCATCCCCTTTTGAGAAAGGAATTTCAATGTCCTTCAGCACCACGATCCAACTATTCTTGGTCGGCTGTGCCATCGCATTGCCGACGTTGCTCCACGGCCAGGGCGCCTGGTATGGCGACCAGCAGACTCTGTGGGTCCAAGGAGAGTCGGGTTCTACTCCCATCGTGAATCTGTCCACTGACCTGAGAGCCATCGCGCGTACCGCAAGTGGTGGAGGCTGGATCGCCATCGAGGAGAACAACCAGCTGATTCATGTCGATTCCAGTGGTGCCATCATCGAGGTCATCGATACGGTGGTGGGCGTTCAGTCACTGGCCATCGCTGCCAGTGGTCACTTGTGGGGGACCCGACCGGGGCTCGATGATGTGATCCGGATCGAATCGGGTGCTGGAATCGTTTCGACTCATCCGGTCGGCTCGGTTCCTTATGGCATCTCCATCGATGCCGAGGGACACATCTGGGTCAGTTGTTCCTATGCCAATCAGGTCGATCGACTCGATGGTTCCGGCGAGTGGCTCGCGACCTATCCGGTCGGCTTCTTCCCCACTGGGATCTCCGCCGCTGCTGCGGGAGGGGTCTGGGTCGCCGAAAAGGGCGGCCTGAAGAGATTGTCGTCGACCGGGGAAGTGTTGTGGAGTGCGACGGTCGGTACCTTTCCCATCGCCGTGACCACGGATTTGCAGGGACGAGCGTGGTTTTGTTGCCAAACCAGCAACGAAGTGGTGGTGGTCGGAGATCAGGGAGTGGAATCAGTGATCGACGTTCCCCATCGGCCCCTCGGAATCGGTGCCAATGGCGATGGCTCGGTCACGGTGGTTTGTCACGATGGCTCTTCGCTGGTCAGGATCTCTGCTGAATTCGAGATCGTCTCGGTCGATCTGGTCACCAACCCCAATGGGCACGGAGACCTGACCGGACTTCAGCGAGCGTTGCTGGCGGATCCGCTCGGAGACCAAGATAACGACGGGATGTCTAATCTTGAGGAGGCTCAGTTCGGATTCAATCCGCTCGATGCCAGCTCGATTCCGTCGGTCTTTATTCGTGGCGATACCAACCGAGATGGTGTGGTGGATCTGACCGATGCGATTCACGAATTGTTGGTGCTGTTTGGGGTGGAGACCAGTCCCTGCCTCGAGGCACTGGATGTCGACGATGACTCGCGGCTGACCCTGGGCGATCCGATCCGAATCCTCGATTTTGTCTTTTCTGCGGGACCTGCTCCGGCGGCCCCGTTTCCCGAATACGGCCCCGATCCATCGCCTGCGCAGGGATTTCCCTGCGCCCCCTGAACGATCCGGCTCGATCTTCGTCAGATCGAATCCCGAGCCGGGGTTGCATCGATAGGGGCTCACATGCCATGATGCGTAGGTCTGTTTCCCTTCGGGGAAGCAGAGAGTCGATCCTCGATCGGGGATCGACCCCAGGTCCAGCAGTGGATTCCCCGGGAGGGAATCGGTGAGGGACTGATTTCTCCAGATGAACTGGCGTCCTCTTCTGTTTTCAGGAATAGCGGACGAGCCGGTACCCCGATCGAAGGGGGACTAAATTGAATAATAACAATGTGGACCAGGAGCACCAGATCGCTGTTTTTGTCGACCTCGACAACATCGCCATCGGCGTCAAGGAAGCCAAGATCGACAAACTGGATATCGTCAAGATCCTCGATCGTCTGGTCGAGAAGGGTAAGATCACGGTCAAGAGGGCCTACGCCGACTGGTCCAACTGGACCCAGTACAAGCGGCCCTTCCACGAGTGTGCCATCGAGTTGATTGACATTCCTGAGCGTAAGATGTCGGGAAAGAATAGCGCCGATATCAAGATGGTGGTCGACGCTCTGGAACTTTCCTACTCGAAGCCACACGTCGATACCTTCGTGTTGATCTCCGGCGATAGCGATTTCTCTCCACTGGTTTCCCAGTTGCGAGAGAATAACAAGAAGATCATCGGTCTCGGTGTCAAGCACTCGTCCAGTAACCTGCTCATCGATAACTGCGATGAGTTCATCTTCTATGAAGATCTGGTTCGAACTCGGAAGAAGAGAACCCGTAGGACCACTAAGAAAGTCACACGAAAGTTGAGCAAGGATCAGGACGCCGCATTCGCCCTGCTCATCAGTTCCATCGCCGCACTGCAACGAGAGAACTACGAGGTGATCTGGGCCTCGATGGTCAAGCAAACGATGAAGCGCAAGCAGCCGACCTTCAGCGAGGAATATCACGGCTACACACACTTCTCCAAGTTGCTCGTCGATGCCGAGAAGCACAAGTTGATCAGCGTCCACAAGGATCAGAGAAGTGGCACCTACATCATCGATGAGTTACTCGAAGACGAGGTCTAATCGGTCAGGATTTGATCCTCCGGTAGGCAGTCGATTCGCTGGGTCACCCCGCTTTGCAGCGAGAGTGCTAGCAGTTCTCCTCCATAAACGCAGCCGGTATCGATGCTGACATGCTTCTGATGTCGAACCAGCCCGAGAGCAGCCCAGTGGCCGGTGATGGTGGCGTGTTCGCGGGTTGCACGATCTTCGACCTGGAACCAAGGAGTCACGTTCGGCGGACAGGAATCGAGCGCCCCGGTCCAGTGATCCGCCAGCGACAGGTTTTTCTTCAATCCTCGCACCCGGGTCAAGTAGGCTGCGGTGACTCCATCTGGATCGGTGGGATTGCGATACCAGGACCAGTCGCCACTGCGAATCCGCTGAGAGAGGTGCATGGCTCGAGTCATCACCTCGGCGACACTCCACTGCGGGTGAAGCCCGGCGTGAACCACCAGCCATGGAGTTCCGGTAGGTTCGGACACGACCAGCGCCAGCGGCTTCTCCGCCAGCCAGCGAGGCCAGTCCCACGGCTCCGGCTGTGTGATGGCGGTGTGTTGTAGGCACTCTTCCAGAAGGTCTCCAGCACGTACTGTGGCGACCTGGGCGTGGATCGCCAGGAGGTGGAGATCATGATTGCCCAGAATCACCTCGGCACGATCTCCGAGAGCATGAACCGTTTTCAGTACCTCGAGACTCGAGGGGCCCTTACCCACCAGGTCACCGACGAAGACGAAGTGGCACGCTGGATCGATCTCCTGCAACGATTCGAGCAGCTGGGAGAGGGTGGCGTGACATCCGTGAACATCCCCGATGACCCATGTGTCGTGTCGATCTTGACCTGTATTTGGTGAGTTCAAATTTCCTCCTGCAACGAAGCCAGCGCCGGGAGCGAGAGCTCCCGGCGCCGATTTGAACGACCCTGGCACGATTCGAACGTGCGACACCCGGCTTCGGAGGCCGGTGCTCTATCCACTGAGCTACAGGGCCCTGGTAACAGGGAACAGGGGTCCTTCGACTGGACTGGACCCCGGATGCGACCCGTTTTCTAGCAGATCCGCCGACCGGAATCCAGACGCACTGGCCCCGGCAGCGCAGTTCCTGCACAATCAATCGCCATGGACCTCTTTTCTCACTCGATCCGTGCTTTGCTGGGGCTCACTGCGATGCTGGTGATGGGGCCCTGGTTCCTCAGTCCAGCCGGCAGCCTGCCGGTCGAGGGGTGGACCGCCGTCCGCCTCTCGCTGGCTCTGGTCGCCCTCACCGATCTGCTCCTGCAACTTCGTTCGCGGGGCGGCCGTAGCGCCCTCCCCGGATCGGCGGTGCTGCTGCTGTGCCTGATCGGGTGCGTCTGGAATCTGGAGTTCCTGGTCATCGTCAGCGCTCTGCTGGCACTCGGCTTCACCCTGCTGGGATTACTCTCCACCCTGCTCGACCAAATCCGACGAGGGGGAGCACTGGTAGTGATCCTCTTCTTCCTCGCACCAGTGGTGGTCGGAACCGCCCTCATGATGATGCCACGTTGCCAATCGACCGACAGCGCCATGGATCCAATGACCCTTTCAGATGCTCTCTTTACCGCCATCAGTGCCGTGACCGTCACCGGGTTGACCGTCATCGATGTGGGTTCTCAATTGTCGGTCGAGGGACAGTGGGTGTTACTGGGTCTGATCCAAATGGGCGGCCTGGGTGTGATCAGTCTCTTCGCCTTTTTTACCCTGATGCTGGGGGAAGGCCTGGGGATCCGTCAGGGCAGAGCTTTGCGGGAGGCCCTCGATGGAGTGGGCGTCTCTGAACTGAGGGAATTGCTCGGCGTCATCGTGATCTCCACCTTGCTGGTCGAGTCGATCGGCACCCTGTTGCTGATCTGGGCTACCGACTTCGAGGGCTCCTTTCTCGAAGCGATCTTTCATGCTGTCAGCGCCTTCTGTAACGCCGGGTTCTCCCTCCACGCCACATCGCTGGAAGATTACTCCACCGCAGCGCGTTCTGTGATGGCGCTGCTGATCATCGTCGGGGGACTGGGGTTTCCTGTGCTTCTCGATCTGTGGCGGAAGTATCGCTCCAAGGGGAGTCAGCGAATGCCGATCCAGACCAGATTGACCCTCCTGGTCAGTCTGGTATTGCTGGTCTCGGGAGCTTTGTTGCTCTTTTTCAGCGGAGCCGAGTCCGACTCGTGGTTCTGGAGTGTTACGGCGAGGACCGCTGGCTTCAGTACCTCCTCGACCGTGACTCTTCCACTGGCCAGTACCCTGGTGCTGATGGTCTTGATGAGTATCGGGGCCTCTCCCGGATCGACGGGAGGTGGTTTGAAGACCACCACGATCGGGGTGCTATTTCTTGCGACCAGGTCAGAACTGCGTGGTGGGGGCCATGTGGTGGCGTGGAATCGTGTGATTCCAGATCAGGTGATTCGAACCGCAGCGGTGCTGGCGGTGATCGGGCTGTTGCTGTGGGGAGTCCTGCTGGGGTTGCTTCTGGTGGTGGAAGTTCGGCCAGGAAAATCTCTAGGTTTGGGGTTCATCGATTATGCCTTCGAGGTGACCAGCGCACTGGCCACCGTCGGATTGAGTCGCGGTGTAACATCCAACCTGAGTGAAACCGGTCGCACCATCATCGAGGTGGCGATGATTTGTGGTCGTCTGGGGCCGCTGGCGCTGGTCCTTGCGATCGCTTCCATCTCCAGTTCCGCTCCCCGAGGGGAACGCCCTCCGGGCCGCGTGATGCTCGGCTAGCCGCATTCAGGAGTCGGAAGGTTTCAGATCTGCCAGTCGATCCTTCGATCCCAGCATGAAAATCTTGTCCGTCTTTTGAAAAGGAACATCGACTGCGGGACTGAAGTCCGCTGCATCGGCACCGTCGCGCCAGATACAGATCAGGTTGAGGGCGTGATTCTGACGGATGCCGATCTCGGCGATGGTTCTATCGATCCAGCGATCGGGAACCGGAATCTCCACGATCGCCTGATCATCCGCCATCGGAAGATGGTCGACGATATTGGGCACCGTCAATTTCAACGCCATCCTGTGGGCCGCTTTTTTCTCCGGCGAAAACACGTCATCGGCCCCCAGTTTGAGAAGGATCTTCTGAGCAGTATCTCCGTGGGTTCGAACATGAACCCTGGGGATCTTGAGTTCCTTGGCGATGGTCGTCAGGAGGATCCCGGGCAGCGGACTCTCTCCGATGCAAACCACCAGTGTCTTGACCCCGATCAGATGTTCACGAATCGCCTCCTCATCGAGGATGTCGAGAGTCAGTGCGTCGTCACACGACTCGGCAATTTCCATCACCTTCTGCGAATCCTTGTCGATGGCAAGGATTTCGACCTTCATGTGGGCGAGTTCGCGAACCAGGGATGAACCAAACTGTCCCAGTCCAACGACGGCGATTCGTTCTCTTTTCATCCGGTTCTCCTCGGTCAAAAACCTGTGCTCTTGACGATGTCCA
Source organism: Planctomycetes bacterium UBA1146 (assembly GCA_963694575.1). Classification (GTDB taxonomy): domain Bacteria; phylum Planctomycetota; class UBA8108; order UBA1146; family UBA1146; genus QNYK01. The sequence continues at coordinate 25,404 of CAVOEM010000013.1, forward strand.
GCTTCAGTAGCCGGAGTTGGTGACTCATCTGCCGGTTTCGGGTCTGTGATGTGTAGCCATTGGAGGCATGCATATCGAGCCACTGTTGCCACTGGTCGATCTGCTTGAGAACTCCCGATCGTTGCTCGGTCGGGAAACCTTCTCGTAAACGGCTTCGGATCGAGGTGATCCACTGATTCAACTGTTCTGCTGACTTACCCGCGCCCTCTGGCGACTCTGAAGGGGCTGATTTCCAGACGATCCGGGTCAACTCGTGCAACGGTTTCGAACGATCGGTAGGAATCAATCGAGCCAGTATCTCGGGCCCACCTCGTTCGAGCCAGGCGCGCCAGCGAACCGGCTCGATCGGTTCCTGT
>CAVOEM010000014.1:0-25276 GCA_963694575.1 Planctomycetes bacterium UBA1146
CGATATGGACCAGTTGATCGGCATTGGCGACGATTTCACCCGGGAGTTGAAATGCGAGTGAGATGGTTGCGGCAGCCGCTTCCTTCACGACAATTCCGAACTCCTCCATCTGGGCAGCGGTGATGTGCACATCCTCGGGATGAACCAGTTCCGGAGGATCCTCTGGGGGTGCTGTGAGTGAGTCCATGAAAGTTGGAGGAGAAGATGGCTGTATCACTTCTGGAGGCTCCTCGAAATTGCATCCGGTGACTCCGCAGAAGTAGAACAGCAGGCAGGTCAACTTCAGAGTGATTCTCATCGGGAGCCTCCTTTCTTCAGTTCAGTGATGGGCTTTCCGAGAAGCCCTTCGACCTGTGAACGTGTACGGTGATAGTCAGTGAGTGCTCGGGTGTACTGATCCCTGACCTCGAAGAGGGTCTTCTGAGAATCGAGTACATCGAGTTGGGTCAGTTTTCCCTGACGGTAAGATTCGCGAATTCCTTGGTAGGCGGCTGCGGCGGCGGGAATCACTTCATCACGAAGGGCAGTCACTTCTCGGAATGCCGACAGGAACTGCTGGTATGAATCGTGAAGATCTGCGAACAGTTGAACTCGCACTGCCTTTCGCTTTTCGGTTGCGATGGTCAGGTTGTGCTCTGCTTCTCTCCGCAGCCCCTGATTGCGATGGAAGATCGGGATCGGCAGCGAGACACCCACGACCAGGGCGGTCTCGTCGGTGCCCTGAAAGAGCCGGGCTCCGCCACTGAAAGTGACATCAGGAACCGTCTCGGCCGCGGCCAATTCGATGCGAGCTCGGCGCTCGGAGATTTCCACATCCCATCGAGATACGGTTGGATTCTCGTCCAGCGATGAGGTCAGAAGGTCAAATTCCGGGACCTCGTAGATTTTCTCCAGGGTGCCTCGCACCGATGGAAACTGGGCGACTTCTTTTCCCCAGCAGGATGCCAGCAGCACACGAGAAGATTCGAGTGAGCGTGTCGCCTGCTCAAGAGAGATTCTACCCTGAGCGACCACGACCCGAGCTCTGGTCCTTTCGAGGGGAGAACTCTGCCCCGCATCGATTCGTTCCGAGATCGCATTCATGACTTCGAGGGCCAGATCGAGGCTGGAGTTCTTCAACTCCACCTGACGTTGACCCGCAAGGACATCGACGAAGTGCATGGAGGTTCGGGTGAGGACCTCGAGTCGCTGGATCTGGTATTCCCATGCGGCGAGACCCGTGCCCAACTCCGCCACTCGAACTCGTAGCGCTTTCTTGCCCCCCAGTTCAATCAACTGGCTGATCGAGATGGTCGATTCCGCCTCGTCAAATCCACCCAGGGTGTCGCTGCCGCCGAAATTCTCCACTTCGGCTTCGAGTTGAGGATTGGGCGAGAGTCCTGCTTGCAAGGCGATCGCTTCACGGGCACGAATCTGCCAGGAGAAGGAAGCGAGTTCGGGGTTATGGAGCAGGGTCAGTGACAGGACATCCCTCAGAGAGAGGACTCCAGCAGGATCGACCACCGATTCAGAACCGCTGGGTTCGACGGAAGTCTGCTGGAAAGCCTTTGGCGGCTGAATAGCGAGGATGTGAGCCGCAGGGGGGGTACTGCAACTCGGCACAAGCCACAGCATCATCGCCGCGGCAGTCAGTTGGACAAGGGAGCGAGGGGTTCGCTCGGCTAGTGGAATCGTTTTCATTCGGTCCTCTGATCTCTGACTCGGTTCGTGAACATCGTCGAGCGTCACGGTGCCCATCGGGTCACCGGATCCACACGACATGGAATGCGCTGGGAACGGAGCGAGAAATCAGGAGCGAAGAGGTCGGTCCGAGGAGAAATAGGGCAGCTTCGGATCGGAGAGGGATCTCTCGAGGGGCTGCCAGGTCACAGGATGGATTGAGAAACCAGGGTCTGAGAAGGGGAGAGGAGCATTCGCCAGCGAGTCACCGTCGCCGGAGAGTTTTTCGTGGCGATGCTGCTGGACCATCACGGCAAAATGGCAGGGATCATTCGCACAGGCATCATGAGAACAGGCATCATGAGAACAGGCATCATGAGAACAGGCATCATGAGAACAGGCATCATGAGAACAGGCATCATGAGAACAGGCATCGTGAGAACAAGCATCATGAGAACAGGCATCATGAGAACAGGCATCGTGAGAACAAGCCTCGTGAGAACAATCATCGTGAGAACAAGCATCGTGAGAGTCACTACAAGTGAGGTCGGCTCGTGGGGAGTGGTCCCCATCATCGCAGCAGCCGTGATCATCGTGATGATCGTCGTGAAGATCGTAGTCTTCACAGCAGTCATCGCAGCCCGAGAAGACGAGTACTTCGCAAGCATGAGCCAGCAGTCCGGCGGTGCAGAGAGTTGGCGCCAGGGACAGCCAGAAGAAAGCAGTGATGGCCAGTGCATTTCTGAGCATGAAGAAGATCTTATCCGATCGGGGTTGAGAATTCAAAATAGCTTCAGCAGTCGCGATTCAGTCTCTCTGGTCTCTTTTGGTCGACACCGTTCACTGGCGACTCGACATGGCATCCCTGAATTCTACCGTGTTCTCGGTATCGGTCCTTTGACAATCCGGTTCCGGACCACCGACCTGCGGATGTGGACTCCAGGGCAGGCTCAGCGCCGATGGACCCGGGCAATTTGGGAGACCAGCTGGGGCTGGCGAATGCTGGAAAACGGTAGGACGCCGCATCGCCGAAGTGACATCATCTCGTGGATTCACGGCAGAATTTGCTACCGCTGCCACCATCGTTCTCGCTTCCCAGCTGAGGATTCGGTCGTCAATCCGAAGGAGTTTCAGAGCTCAGCACCTCAAATCCTCGACTCAGCGCAACGAGTTCCAACAACGAACCTGCAGCGAACAAATAGGGTGAATCAGGGAGGAGTAACTTATCTTTCCGGCGACCACCCACGATCAGTGGGATGTGGTTCTGGGCCAGCCTGTGGATTATCGGAGTCCACTCGCGAACAAGTTTTTCTGGTTCGGGGACATGACTGATACTCAACCACACGAGCTTCGGCTGGTGCTGAATAATCGCCTGTTCGAATGTGTCACCGGGGGTGTCAGGACCGAGATTCACCGCCTGGTAATTCGCCTCTAATAGAGTTGTCGCTACCGCCAGACTTGGAATCAAATAGCCATCGCCAGAGGGCGCGCCCCCAACGGCGATAGGACGTTGTTCCTGCTCGACGGCGGTTTCGAGAAAGGTCCGCAACTGGCGCAAAGCCTGCAGGCAAATGTCGGTTGCACGATGTTCTCGAAGAATTCCATCCACGCTCTCTTTCCACAATGTCCCAATCTGGCTCATCGATGAGCGTATAGGGCCATCGCAAATTGAGGCCACGCTTTCACCCCCAAGATAGAGACTCAAAATCAGACCACGAGCCTCTCCAGCCATCCCTTCACTCAGGAAGTGACAGAGAAGGTCAGACTCCCCACCCTCTAGGGGTACTTCCTTCAGTCGCGCTACATCGACAAGCCCAAGGACTTCCGGTCTTGCAATGGGCGAGCGACGAGAACGGATAAATCGAACCGCCTGAGAGAATCCTATTCGTCGATGACCTCCCGATGTACGTGAAGCTATGATGGTGCCATCGTCGACCCAGCGCTTGATAGACGATTCGCTGACACCGATCGCCTCCGCAAGTTCTTTGGTAGAGAGAACCGGCTTCATATCACCCTCCATCGAGGTCTCAGTTCGAACTAAAAAGTACTACCAATGCCTGCTCATCCTTCGACAAACTGAGCCGGCCCTCCAAGGGCCTAACTCTACCATCCCTCCTCGAATAAGAACGATTATACAGTCAAATTTATTGGGCTGGGCTCATGAAAGAAACGAAAAAGTACCATAACTACTTCTATCTATGCAGTTTATGGACACAGAGGCAAGTAGTTGCCATTTCGGGGCTGGGCGTGTAATCTTCAATGGTGAACGTTAAAACGGTCATTTCGAGTCGGCACTGTGTCGATGAGGAAGTACCTCAAGTCGGGACCTGCTGTCCCAAAGGAGATAGAAATGTTTGTTCCAAAGTTCTTGCTCATTGTTATCGGATTGGCCATGGGATTATTTCCATCGATGGTCAGTGCGAGATTCGACGATTGCGAGAGTGATAACACTAGCCAACCACAAGCGGACCTGGTCGATACTGCGATCAAAGCAGGAGATTTCGGCACCCTGGTCACTGCGCTCAAGGGAGCGGATCTAGTGAAAGCCCTCAGGGGTAAAGGTCCATTCACGGTTTTCGCACCCAGCGACTCGGCATTTGAAAAACTACCCAAAGAAGTGCTCGCGGATTTACTTCGCCCTGAGAGCAAGAATTCGCTAGCAGGTATTCTAACCTACCACGTCTTGCCGGGCCGATTCGACTCTAGAAGCATCATTGCCTCCGGCGGCAAAGTCACGCTCAATGGTCAGCGAATTGGATTTTCGAAAAACGATGATGGAGTCATGGTTAATGGTGCGAGTGTCATTGCCAGTGACATCGAATGCTCGAACGGAATTATTCATGTTATCGATCAAGTAATTCTCCCGTCGAGCAAGAATATCGTTGATACCGCAAAGACGGCCAAGATATTTGAAACCTTGTTGACCGCTGCCACGAAAGCAGGGTTAGCTGAGGTTCTTCAAAAATCGGGTCCCTTCACCGTCTTTGCTCCCACTGACGAAGCATTTGCCAAGCTTCCAGAAGGAACCGTCGAGAATCTGCTGTTACCTGAGAACAGTGAAACACTTGCTTCGATTCTCAAGTTCCACCTGGTGAACGGCCGCATCTACGCAGAACAGGCTCTGAGTATCGGCAGCGCAAAGACCCTGCAAGGTAAGACTGTAAAAATACGGGTGATCAACGGAGAAGCGCGTGTCCAAAAAGCCAAAATTCTCAAGACAGATATCGATGCTTCCAATGGAGTGATTCATGTCATCGACAGCGTGCTGATTCCGTCATCCTCTGAGACTTCTTTTCGTCCCATCATCGAGTCGCCCATGCCCGCTGGATTCCCTGACATCACCCCCGTCGGAGAGATCGAGTTGAAACGCTATCCCGAGTACCGCATGGCGCGCACAGCCATGAGCCATAGCGACAACAATGCCTTCTTCACTTTGTTTCGCCACATTCAGCAGAACAAGATCTCCATGACTGCACCGGTGGAGATGAGATACCCGGATCAGAAGAATAACCAATCGCAATCTTCTGAACCAACCATGGCATTCCTCTACGGTGCCGATGCCCCCCTCGAACCACGAGTCAACTCAGGTGTGGAACTGGTCACTGTTACACCAGTAACGGTAGTGAGTACCGGTAACCGGGGTACGCGAACGATGGAGGAAGTCGCCAACGCCCGAGCGCGTCTTGAAGGTTGGCTAGAGTCAGAGCACCCAGAACTTGAGATGGTCGGTGCACTTCGCGTCCTTGGATACAACAGTCCGATGGTCGCTCCTGGCAATCGATACTTCGAGGTCCAGTTCGAAGTCTGCGAGCGTAGTGATGTAGCTAAGTTCTGAACCCATCAGCGGTGCTGAAGGGGCCCGTTTTTCTCCCGGTTGCCAGGAAATATAGAAGTCATGAGTGGTTAGGCCAAGAATCACGAAAGACGGATCTTGGTAACCGGGACTTTGGATTACATCGGCGGACGCCTGGTTCCCCGAAATTCATCCGGCTGCGTGAAGAGCGTTCCACTGGTGAAACGAGTCCCATGAAATGCTCGCCAGGGAAGCGCATATGTTACGGATTCTCTTGCCCGTCGGAGGGGCGGTGGGCTACTCGAACCACATCCAGTTAGTGGATCGAATCGCTCTTCTTCGAGCAATCCTTGCCACTCCTCGTCTCGCTGCTGGCGTATCTCCTTGATACGAGTTGTGGCGAGATCCCAATCGGTAGCGATCGCCTCTTTCTCGGGCCGGATCATCTCGAGGTGGGGATCGGCGCAAGGGAGGGTCGGCAGATCGAACGAGAAAGCGTCCCCGGCAGGATTCGAACCTGCGACCTCCGGATTAGGAATCCGATGCTCTATCCAGCTGAGCTACGGGGACAGTCGCCTCATGGATGATGTCTCGATCAGCTTTTCAACGTGTATGTCATCGATGGAAGCGGCGCAGCCTATCGCGCTGAGCGGCTCTGGTCGAGAGCAGCGACCGACTTGCGGGTCAGTATTCGGGACTATCGGAACAAATCTGACTCCAACGGGACATCCGTTGACTTAATGACAAACGGCATAGGTTTATTGTCGAAAACTAACAATGCAATACATTTGTTAGTACCAGTGTTTCTATTTCGAGTAGCCAGTTGAGTACATGGGGAGGGTTTTCATGTCTCGTGAACCAATCACTCTGATGAACGATCTGCAGCGGATCTACGTCACTTCGGCGATCCGATGGTGGAGTCTGATAGTGGTGATGACGGTGGGAATCGCCGACATCACGCCGGCACAATGTGTCATCGATGCCGAGCCGATGGGTCTCTCCTTGAGCGACACTCACGTGGTCCTGGATGGAAACTGGGCTGCGATCAGCGATGGAATTACCATCGAAGTGCTCAACCGAGACACCGGAGTCTGGCTCGGTCACCAGTCCATCGATTTGCTAGGCGCCACCCTTGGATCGATCTCTCTCGAAGGAAATGACCTGGTGGTCGGCCTCGCGGGTGAGATCTGGTTCTTCTCCTTCGATGGTCTCAGCTGGAACCAGAGCGATTCCATCTCGGGGGTAGGTGAGGGGATTGTAGATCCGAGTTGGGGATCTGTGCTCGATCACTCGGGCGATCTTCTCGCCGTGGGAGCCGCTGCGACCGATGAGATTTACTTCTATACGAGGGTCTTTGACGGCACCGGAGTCTCCGGCTGGATTCCTGCGGGGGCAGTCGCTGGTACCCTCGGTTCGGGACTCGGAACCACGGTCTCGATGAGCGGCAATTTTGTCAGCGTCACGGCTCCGTCTGTGTCCGAAGTGCTGACCTATCAGTACCAGGGTCTTGCCACCAATCAGTGGCTTCTGGATGTAACTCACCCACTGGCGAGTGGCTCGGGAACCTCGATCAGTCTCGATCAGAGTGCCGGAGAATTGCGGTTGCTCTTACCGTCAGGTCTGGGAGCCAATATCTTTCTTCGGGGAGCCACAGGATGGGCTCCTGAATCTTCACTCAGTTTCACCGCTCCGGTGGATCGAAGCCTGGAACTGTCTGGTGATCATGCTCTGGTCACGACTGACTGCGGGCTGCGTCTCTTCAGTAGAAGCGCTACAGGATGGAACTCAGGATTCCGCATAGAAACGGTCAATGCCGTGGATCCGTGCCTGGTGCTCCCGGGAGGTAGCAACACCCAGTCACTCGCTCTCACCGGTTCTACAGCGTTGTTTACCTCGCAAGAGGGAGCTCAATTTCTGGCCAGCCTGATCTTCACCGATTGCAACGGCAATGGTGTTCTCGACAGCTGTGATCTTGCTGTGGGAATTCCTGACTGTGATGGGAATGGAGTTCCCGACAGCTGCGATTTTACAACCGGTCTGGTGGACTGCAACAACAACAATATCCTGGATCCATGTGAAATCGCTCAAGGATTTTCGGTCGATTGCAACGGCAACGGCGTGCCCGATAGTTGCGATCTACTCGCTGGTGGAATGGACTGCAATGGAAACAGTCTGGTGGATAGTTGCGAGATCGATGCGGGTGACCTTGCGGACTGCAATCTGAACAGTATCCCGGATACTTGTGATGCACTGGCCGGAATTCCCTATGACACCACGCCTCCAGTGATTGCCGGAATGCCAGCAGACATCAACATCACCATCGGTAGTGGCCAGTGTGATTCTGCTGCCAGCTGGACTTCTCCTACGGCATCTGACACGTGCTCCTCGGCCTCTTTCAGTAGCAGTCACAATTCTGGTGACCTGTTCGCCTCGGGGGTGACCACCGTCATCTACACTGCGACAGATGAAGCGGGCAATGTCACTGAACTGAGTTTCCTGGTCACCGTCATCGAACCCGATGCACCATTCTTCATTTCGGTCCCAGGTACCATCAATGCGGCGGCGGATCCCAATAGCTGTTCCGCGGCGGTGAACTGGGTGCCACCCTTCGCCCTGGATGTCAATAACTGCTCATTTCCTACAATCACCTCGGACTTCCAGTCTGGAGATCTCTTCCAGCTGGGGGCCACCACGGTGACGCTGATTGCCACCGATGCTTCTGGAAATACCGATCAGTCGACCTTTGTTGTGAATGTCGTCGACGCCAGTGCGCCGATCATCGAGCAGTTGCCTGACATGGTGATCAGCACCCAGCCAACCACCTGTCTCGGTGCTGCAATCTGGAGCGAGCCACAGGTCACGGATTGCTCCTCCTTCTTCGTGGTCTCGACCAGTTCATCTCCTTCATTGATCACTCTTGCAGGCCGGACAGTCACCTACAGTGCGGTGGATGCTGTGGGGAATAGTTCTCAGATGAGTTTTTCGATCACCATCGTCGATGAAATTCCACCAACCCTCACGGGAGTGCCTGGAAATGTGACCATGGTTCCGGCTGCGGGAACTTGTGGCGCGACTCTCGACTGGGTCCTTCCGTTGGCATTTGACGGTTGTGGTGTGGTGAGTCTGAGCAGTGATTTTGAGCCTCCTGCAATTTTTGGAGTTGGATCCACGACAGTTTCTTACACCGCAAGGGATACCAGTGGAAACGAGACTACACAGAGTTTCACAGTGGATGTGTTGGACAATGACTTTCCGGTATTCACATCTTCCCCGGGGACCATAGAGGTGGCGGCATCGGGAACCGAGTGTAGTGCTGCGGTGACCTGGGTAGATCCTGTGGCAGTGGATTGTACGAGTGTGACGATGACTTCTTCCCACTTGTCTGGATCGGTTTTCCCGATTGGATCTCAGCAGGTGACCTATACAGCCACGGATCAACTGGGAAAGGCGTCGACGATAGCCTTCACGGTTTCAGTGGTCGATGCGATCCCACCAACACTGGTGGGAGCCCCGGCAGATATGACGGTCACCACCAATCCCACGGAATGCACGGCGATCGCCACCTGGCAGCAGCCCACCGCTGCGGATAGTTGTAGCATTGCGGTTCTCACGACCAATGTTGAACCAGGCACTGCACTTCCGGTGGGGGTGACCGCAGTGACCTATACCGTCACTGACGAGGCGTTAAACTCGGTCCTTCACACCTTTTTTGTCACGGTGGTCGATGCCGCTGCACCGGTCTTTGACATCACGATGGCCGACGTCCAGTCCGGTACCGACCTCGGGATCTGCGCGGCTCAGGTGTTCTGGCCCGAACCGGTGATCAGCGACGACTGCACTGCTCCTACGGTGGTCAAGAGTCATCCTCAGGGAGCCTTTTTTGACCTGGGAACCACGACAGTGACCTACACCGCGACCGATGGGGGTGGCAATAGCACTTCGCAATCATTCAACGTAACCGTCATCGATACCGAAGCTCCAGGGTTCTTCCTGATGCCAGCAGATCAGATTCAGGTTTGCTTGCCGGGGGATTGCACCGCTGCAGTGACCTGGACCCATCCATTGGTTCTCGACCATTGCGAAGTGGTGACCTTTCAGGTCAGTAATAATCCGGGAGAAATTTTTCCGCTCGGCGATACGGTCGTGACATACACCAGCGCCGACTCACTGCTGAACGAGAGTTCACAGAGTTTCACAGTGACGGTGGTGGACCAGGAAGTTCCTTTCTTCACTTCGACCCTGCCAGACATCAACCTGCCGATAGAAGCAGGATTGTGCACGGCACAAGCGACATGGGTCGATCCCACCGCCGAGGATTTGTGTGGAACTGTGACTCTTGGATCCAGCCATCCTTCTGGATTCCTCTTCAACATCGGCACAACTCCGGTGATCTACACCTGTACCGACGAGTCGGGAAATACCTCCACCCTGTCTTTCAATGTGACCGTTGCAGACATCGAGAACCCGCAGATCCTGACGGCGCCGCAGAGTTTCTCGATTGGCACACAGGCAGATTCCTGTACGGGAATTCCGACCTGGACCGAGCCATCGGTTCTGGATTGCGACTCAGTCACACTCGTCAGTACTCATGACAGCGGAGCCGCGCTTCCTCTTGGCGATACCGTGGTGATCTACACCGCTACTGACGTCACCGGTAATCAGGCGAGCACGTCCTTTACCGTGACGGTCACCGATGGAGTGTCTCCTCAGTTCACCTTGGTTCCGGCAAATCTCATCGCAACGACCCAACCAGGAAGTTGCGGAGCGGGAGTGAGCTGGTCCGAAGCGGCTGCGGTGGATCACTGCTCTCCAGTCGCGATCAGTTATGATCCTCCACAGGGGTCGACCTTCCCACGAGGAATCAGCGTGGTGACTGTCACTGCTCTCGATCAGGATCTCAACAGCAGTTCAGCGACCTTCACGGTCGAAATCCTCGATAACGAGAATCCTGTTCAGGTGTCGGGTCCGCCGGCACAGGTCATTCTTGCAAATCCCGATGGAACCTGTCAGGTGGCAGGGGCATGGGAGATCCCAGCATTTGCAGATAATTGCACCACCAATCTGTCGGTGACCTCGACCCATCAACCCGGGGAATTACTGCCCATCGGGGAGACTCTCGTGACCTACACCTGTCAGGATGAAGGTCTCAATCAGGTCGAGACCAGTTTTTCTGTGGTGGTCGTCGATACCACCGCACCGACAATCGATTCGATGCCGATCGATGTTGAAGTGGTCACAGCATTCGATGCATGCCAAGCGGTAGCGACGTGGGGGCTCCCTCAAGCGAGCGATTGTAGCGAGTTCACCATGGAGTCAGATGTGGCCAGTGGATCCACACTGGAGATCGGCATTCACATCATCAACTTCAACTTCACGGATGTGCATGGCAATGTTTCTTCCTCTAGCATCCTGGTTCGAATCCTCGACGGGGAGATTCCCCTCATCCATGGATCCTTGCCCGATATCACCATCGATACTGCGGTTGGTGCTTGTTCGGTGGTTGCGATCTGGCCTGAACCGACCGTAACCGACTGCACGGCCAACGCACTCGAATCCAACCTGGCCAGCGGCTCATCTTTCCCGGTAGGAATCACGACCGTGGTGTATACCGCTACCGATAGTGCCGGGAACCAGAGCAGCATCAGTTTCGATGTCACTGTTCTCGATGCGACTCCACCGGTGATCGTCACCATGCCACCAGACATGACCCTGGATTCTCCAGCGGGTGCTTGCGAGGTAGCCGCTACCTGGGCCGAACCGCAAGCGACTGATTGCGTCTCTTATCTGCTCAGTAGTGATGTACCCAGTGGGTCGCTGTTTGCCCTCGGAACCACACCGGTCACTTACACCGCCACCGATCCGTCAGGAAATTCGAGTTCAGCCAGTTTCACTGTGACCGTGCTCGATGTCGAAGCCCCTCAGATCGTTACGATGCCTGCCAGTATCACCGTCGACTCGACGTCTGGATCGTGTACCGGCCTGGCGAGTTGGGAACCCGCAACTGCAAGCGATTGCTCGACGATCTCCTCGATCGAGTCGAGCCATGCCAGTGGCTCGGAGTTCTCTATCGGGACGACGACCGTCACGTACACCGCCACCGATGTTTACGGGAATTCCTCCAGTGACATTTTCCAGGTCACGGTTCTCGACGTCGAAGCGCCCACCATCACGGATTTGCCCGCTCCAATAGCGTTCGATAACACCCCTGGACTGTGCTCCGCTCCAGCGACCTGGTCGAGCCCAAGTTTCAACGATTGTTCCAGCGTGTTGATGACCAGCGACTTCTCCAGTGGGTCGATTTTTCCTGTGGGAACCTCACTGGTGACCTACACCGCTGTCGATGACAACGGGAACTCGTCACAGGCCAGCTTCGAGGTGATCGTGGCGGATGCGGAGGCGCCCTTCTTTATCAACGTCGCCTCTCAACTGACCTTCTCCACCTCTCCAGGCGAATGCGTGGGTGTCGCGAGCTGGGATCCAGTTCAGGCGGGCGATTTTTGTGGTTTTGCAACCGCTACCAGTAGTCATCCACCAGGCACCGAGTTTCCACTTGGAGACTCTCAGGTCACTCATACGGCCACCGATGAATCGGGCAATTCGATCACCCAGATCACCCAGATCACGATGGTCGATGGGGAGGCCCCAGTCTTCAGTGGCATGCCGCTCGACATCGTCCTCGAGGCACCCACCGGGAAGTGTTCAACTCCGGTGACCTGGGCCGCTCCCAGCACCACTGACTGTACTGCAGTCACACTGGTGGGAAGTGAGACTCCCGGGGCGCTGTTCCCGATCGGGGTGCATCCGGTGACCTACACCGCAACCGACTTGCAAGGCAACATCGCCGAGCAGGGCTTCACGATCACCGTGCTCGATATCGATGGGCCGACGATTGCCGATATACCGCTGGATCAACTACTCAGCAATGATCCGGGTAGTTGCGGTGCGGTGGCCAGTTGGATCGAACCGACCGCCAGTGATTGCAGTGATCTGGATCCGCTGGTCAGTTCTACCGCCAACGGTACTTTCCTGGCCCCGGGACTGACGATAGTGACCTACACCTCCATCGATGTGCACGGCAATCAATCTCAGGCGAGTTTCAACATCGAAGTCGTCGATGATGTTGGACCGACCATCAGTGGATTGCAGGAACTGGTCTCCAGTGATTCGAGTCCAGGACAGTGTGGATCCTCCATCTTCTGGCCCGAGCCTACCACCGCGGATGATTGTGGAGTGGCCTCCATCCAGTCGAGTGCGCCTGCTGGATCCTTCTTCTCGGTGGGAGAGAGCGTGGTCATTTACACCGCCATCGATGTCCATGGAAACTCCACATCGGCAGAGATGCTGGTGGTCGTTTCTGATGTTGAACCTCCTCAAGTGATCAATCTTCCGGGACCGATCGTGACCAATCCAGATCCTGCAACTTGCACTGCAACGGTGATCTGGGGAATGATCAATTACCTCGACAACTGCTCCGATGTCACCGTCAGTACCTCGCTACCTTCTGGTTCGATCGTGCAGGTGGGTGTCACTGAAGTGCTGGTGACCGCAACAGATGCCTCGGGAAATACAACTACGGACACCTTCACGATCACCGTGGGAGAGTGCACGTCCGACTTCGTTCGAGGAGATGCAAATGACGACGGAACGGTCGATATCACCGATGCCGTGGTGATCATCGGTTACATATTCCAGGGACTACAGTTCACCTGTCTCGATGCGCTGGATGACAATGACGATGGTGTGGTCGACATTTCGGACGCCATTTATCTCTTCGGTGTACTGTTCATGGGAGGTCCACCGCCACCTCCGCCATTTGATCAGTGTGGTCTCGATCCGACTGAAGACTCACTGGTCTGTGAGCTGTATCAGAACTGCCCCTGATCTGCTTGGACCACAATTTAGACCCTTGTCAGCCCTGTCGGTTTCCACCGGCAGGGCTGTTCTCTTGGAGGTGCAACATCGAATGACCTTGGGAGCTGGTTAGGCACCCCCCCCCTTGACGGGAGGGAGGTAGAAACCTATGAAAGAGATCTCTTCTCTTTGTCTGGATCCTGAGGTCAGGAGGTGCCGATGCTCACTCGTATCCACGGTAATCTATCGATGGTGATGTCCTTCATTGTGTTGCTCTGCTGGGTGACCTCGAACCCGTTGGATGCGCAGGAGCCGCAGCCCGCGCCGGTCGACTCGGAGCAGATACAGTGGCCCGATGAGGCTGGCGCTGCCCTCGATCTTCTCGAGATCCCGGCTGGATATCTGAAAAGACTGGTCGCAGCAGAGCCGCTGGTGAGAGATCCGGTCGCGTTCGGGATCGATGAGCATGGACGCGCGTACATCTGCGAATCTGCTCGGCAAGAGGATGGAGTGGAGGACAATCGATCGAGTGCATTCTGGCTGCTCGATGATCTGGGACTCGAGACCGTCGATGACCGGCTGGCGATGTACGAGAAGCACAAGGATCGTCGGCAGGGGGGAATGGACTACTACAGCGCACATGATGATCGACTGGCACGACTCATCGACACCGATGGCGACGGTATCCTCGATTCACGAAATCTGTTCACTGCAGGATATACCGCGCCCCTCGATGGAACCCTGGCGGGCGTACTGGTCGAAGATGGCAAGGCGTGGATCACCAATATTCCGCACCTGTGGCTCGCGACAGATGCGGATGATGATGGTGTGGCGGAGCAGCACGTCTCGTTACAACGTGGATTCGGCATTCGAATTGCGTTGCGTGGTCACGACATGCATGGACTGGTTCGTGGGCCGGATGGCAGGATCTACTGGTCAATTGGAGACCGGGGTTATCACCTCACCACTGCAGACGGCAGATTGCTGGCCGATCCTGGATCGGGTGCAGTGTTTCGCTGTGAACCAGATGGCAGCGACCTGGAAGTGGTGCATGTCGGATTGCGGAACCCGCAGGAACTGGCCTTCAACGATCAGGGCGATCTGTTCACCGGGGATAACAACTCTGACGCTGGTGACAGGGCACGGCTGGTGCAGATCGTCTGGGGCGGAGAAACCGGTTGGCGGATGGAGTACCAGACGCTGGAAGGTGCCAATCGACGGGGTCCTTGGAATCAGGAGGGGATCTGGCAACTCGATCATCCCGTGCGGCCGGTGTGGGCGCTGGCTCCCATCGCTCACCTGACCAGTGGACCTTCGGGGTTTGTCCACTATCCAGGTACAGGGCTGCCGGAACGCAATCGCGATTGCTTCTTCCTCTGTGATTTCCGCGGCTCTCCAGCGAGTTCTGCGGTGTGGAGATTTGAGCTCGAGCAGGATGGAGCCGGATTCCAGCTTTCCAGCCCGGAAATTTTCGTCAACAAGGTGCTCTGTACCGATGTGGATTTCACTCCCGATGGGAAGATGTGGATCTCCGCATGGGGAGGCGGCTGGGTGTCGACCGACCGAGGCCGATTGATGGAAGTGTGGCATCCCGATAGTCAAGCGCAGAGCCAGCAACATCGTGTGGGGCACTGGCTCACCACCGATCTCCAGGAACTCAAGCCCGCGCAGTTGAGCAGTCTATTGGGACATCCAGATCGGAGAGTGCGCCAGCGGGTGCAGTTTCATCTCGCCGGGGGCACTGCTGATTCCATCCAGTTGTTGCTCGATGCGGCACTCGACGGAGAGAATCTGAGAGTCCGGCGCCATGGTATCTGGGGAGTAGGACAGTGGGCCAGGGTCAATCGAGAAGGCTCCTCCAGTGCGGTACAGACGCTGGCACGCCTCTGTGATGACGAGGATGCAGAAGTGCGTGAACAACTGGCCAGGGTACTGGGAGACCTGCGAGGTGGGCCGATCAGCCCGCTGATACGCTTGCTCGATGACCCCGCTCCTCGGGTCAAGTTTCATGCGGCACTGGCGATCGGACGCATCGGAGTGCCGGAAGCGGTTGAGCGATTGGTGGAGATGGCGGCCATCGATGGCCCTCTGGATCCGCTGTTGCGTCATGCCGCAGTGATGGGACTTGCCGGTTCGGCCAATCGCACAGATCTCATCGTTCGCACCCACGATGAGGATCGAGAAGTTCGCCTGGCCGTACTGTTGGCGCTGCGCAAGCGAGGTCATCCCGGTTTCCAGTTTCCCAGAAGATCGAGTGACGCAGCGTCAGTCTCGCCGCAGGTCGATCCGTATCTGAAGTATTTTTTGCGGGATGAAGACCCCGAGATTCGCACCGAGGCGGCGCGAGCGATTCACGACCTGCCCATCCCCGAGTCCCTCTCCATGCTGGCCGATCAAGTCCTGAGTGTGGCGGCCGCTCCAGCGGGGTCGCTGGAATCGCTGGGGGAGTACCGAATGCCGTTTCTCAGGCGCGCC
This sequence comes from Planctomycetes bacterium UBA1146, assembly GCA_963694575.1. Taxonomy (GTDB): domain Bacteria; phylum Planctomycetota; class UBA8108; order UBA1146; family UBA1146; genus QNYK01. Next base: position 15,779 of record CAVOEM010000014.1, read on the forward strand.
ATCGATGCCGCTCTACGCCACGGAGAACCAGTTCATGCGGCGGGGCTGGCTCGCCTTGCAGGTCGCTCCGACGCGCCAGCGGAAGCGAAACGAGAAGCGCTGAGAGCGCTGGCCCAGTGGTACCAACCAGACCCTCGGGATCGGGTGTCCGGCAAGATGCGCCCCTATCAAGGAACTCCAAGGGACCGGTTCGAGGTGGCTCCATTGCTCAGGTCCGGATTACTGGAGTTGATGCAGTCGACAGGTGAACTGGCCGGGGAGGCGCAGAGGGTTGCCAGTATTCACGGGGTGGTCTTGCCGCTCGAAGTCAATCAGCGGATTCTCGCCGATGGCTCACAGCAGACCCGGTTCCGCATCCAGGCGCTGCAACAGATCGTCAGCGGTCATCCGGCTCAGGCGGCTGACGGTCGCATGCGGGCTCGCAAGAGTGGCGATCCCCACCTCCAGGTCGAGGCGGAGAAGCTGGATTCGGACCGTGGCAGGAGGGTCCAGGCTCTGATTCAGCTGGCCACAGAGGGGCCAGCCATGGAACTACAACAGCAGGCGATCCGCGCGCTGGGAGACGATCTCGACCAGCCCCAGGCGCTGGACCAGATGCGACTCTGGCTCGATTCCCTGGAAGCCGGAACACTGGCCCCAGAACTGGCGCTGGATGTGATGGTGGCCGCTTCGATGGCGGATGAAGCGGGGTTGGTGGAGCGTGCGGTTCAATTGAAGGAGGGGAAGGGGGAGGACCGACTGGCAGACCACCAGTGGGCGCTGGTGGGCGGCCATCGGGAACGTGGCCGCGCCCTCTTCTTGGATCATCCCGCGGCTCAGTGCCAGAGGTGTCACTCGGTGGGAGGACAGGGAGGAGTGGCAGCTCCGGCACTGGACGGGGTGGGCTCGAGACGTCGGGCGGATCAGATTCTTCGCAGCCTGGTCGATCCGTCCGCAGAACTGGTCGAAGGATATGAGACGGGAACTGGAATCTCTGCGATGCCGGAGTTCCACTGGGCTCTCAGCGGCGATGAAATACGCAATTTACAGGCGTATGTTAGCGGGTTAACAGATTGACACGGCATTGTTTACACGGTCAGATAGAGGAGATGCAGGGAATTTAGGTGCCTGTTGATTTTCGCTCTAAATTCAGTCCTGTAAACTGTTTGTGAGAACGGCCGTGTATCTAGAGGGTTCATGGGGCCTGGTTTGCTCCTCACTCCTCACTCCTTTCCGGATAGGTCCTGTGGCTGTCTGTACGCGGTCGTCCTCACCAACAGTCCCCTAACCTGACTGAACCTGAATTCACCTCCATGGTCAGTACTTGGCAAGGACCGATAAATAGATATACTCGGGGATGCTTGGGCTCTTTTCAGTTCGGAATCGTGGATGGTCGTTATCGGTCGAGATGCCGGTAATATCTCTGAATGATCGCTGATATTGCCTGTGGGTTCATATTTCGCGCCACATGGTTTGGGATCGGGCGCGATGGAACTTCGATGAGGTGGGTCAGGTGTGCACGACAGAGTTCCAGCACGACGGAGCTCCAGCACGACGGAGTTCCAGCACGACGGAGCTCCAGTGCGAGTCGTTCCTCTCTCACCACGGGTTTGGCGATGATTAGCGGACCCGTTGGGCAGAACATTTGAACAGAACAATTTGGATACGGGGCGACAGATACGGCCACTCTGGAGAAGTTTGGTTCTTGTCGTCAATCGGAGTGTCTTCAACCAGCACGTGGCTTGGTTGGGCCGAGGGTCGTTGAATCAACGGGTGTTGATCCAGCAATACTGAAAATCATCACAGGGGTGTGTGAAATTTGGGTGTATTTCACCCAGGAGTGACAGCGAAAGGAACTTTGCAAATGCTTCGCAAAATAATGACTAGCCTGGTGGCTCTGACCATCGCTTTTTCCATCCATGCATCCGTAAATGCTGGTGGATCTGACTACACGTTTACCGCGACTGGCGGATCAGGATCTACTGGAGACAGCTTTACCTCTGCGGCTCTGCTGGACAATGCCGGTTCTGACATCCAGGGGTGGTCCTTAGGGATGTGCGTCGATCCAGCGGCACTGACCGTCAATGGTGCGAATAGTGGTGCGGATACCGCCACTGCAAATGACGGTGACACGCCTGATTTCGACCAGATCGGGATCTTCACGACCGGTGCCACCCAGGGCGTCGTGCTCTGCTTTGTTGGTTGTTCAGTCATTGGAGCGGTATCGGACTTCGAGATGATGACGATGGATTTGACCATCGCCGGATCCTCGGCGACCACCATCAGCTTCTGTGACACCAACGGTACTCCACCAGTGAGCACCGTGGTGGTCGTTGGCGGTGCCAGCATTCCTCCGGCACAGAACTCTGCTTCCGTGGACGTGATCAACCCCAACCAGATCACAGCGTCTTCTTCGACCGCTGTCCTCGGTGGGGCTGCTTCGACGACCGTGAGCCTGGTCAATGTCACCATGCCCGCCATCGACGCGGTGCAGGCCAACATGACCTACGATCCGTCGATTGGTATGTTGACCGGTATTGCTCCTGATTTCGCATTCGAGTTCTGGGCCATCCAGGATCCAACCACGACCCCGGGATTCATCGTTTTCGGTGGAATTGCGGACACCGGGGGTGACGGAACCCTCGATAACCTGATCCCAGCGGCTGCCACCACTGCCCTCTTCACCGTGGGATGGCAGACGATGGCTGAAGGATCGATGGCCAATGACTTCGTCGATGGCCAGGGAACTCCAGCTCAGGACAATGCAGTTTGGGCTGGACAGGCCTTCCTCGATCAACCGACCCTGGTTGGTGGAACCTTGACCGTGGTGAACTTCAACCCGTTCGTTCGCGGTGACTGCAACTCCGACTCGGTGGTCAACATCGCCGACGGAATTAACCTGATCAACTACCTGTTCCAGGCGGGCCCCGAGCCCGAATGTGATGACGCATGTGATTCGAATGACGATGGCGCGCTGGATGCCTCCGATGCGATCTATTGCTTCAACTACAGGTTCCTTGACGGACCTGCTCCCCTCGCGCCGTTCCCGGGTTCGGATCTCGATCCGACCCCCGGCGATGGACTGGGATGCAACGGAGACGCTGACGATCTGTAAAGATCATCTGCTGAGATAGACGATAATGGGCCTTCCGATCTACTGGATCGGGAGGCCCTTTTTCTTTCTATCATCCGTCGGTCGCGCAATCTCTCAGAACTGCAACGAGGAGACCGCCTCAATCGATTGATCGATGTCGTCGTCGGAATGAGCCATCGAGAGGAACCCCGCTTCGAAGGGTGAGGGGGCGATCGAAACTCCCGCATCCAGCAGTCCGTGAAAGAAACGCCGGAAGACTTGCGAATCGGAAGCGGATGCCTCGGCGAAGTGGGTGACCGGTCCGGCGCTAAAGAAGAGACCGAACATCGATCCGACTCGATTCCAGCAGTGTTCGATTCCATGCTGATCGAGCGCACTCTTCCAGCCGGCCTGAAGGCGCTCACCCTTGGCCTCCAGTGCCGGGTAGATCTGCTCCGCACCCTCTTTCAACAGGCTCAACTGGGCGATCCCCGCTGCCACCGAGAGTGGATTGCCGCTCAGGGTTCCGGCCTGATAAATCGGGCCTACCGGGGACAGTTGCTGCATCTTCGAGGAGGGGCCACAGACCACTCCCATGGGCATTCCGCCACCAACAATCTTGCCGAGGGTGGTGAGATCAGGCTCAACCCCGTACAGCCCCTGGGCGCTATTGGGCCCGACCCTGAAACCAGTCATCACTTCATCAAAGATCAGCAGGGCGCCATGGCGAGTACATAGTTCCCTCAGACCTTCGAGAAATCCCGGGGCAGGGAGTACGCAACCCATGTTGCCAGCGATCGGTTCAACGATGATCGCAGCGACACGATCCCCCATCTCTTCCATCCGATTTTGAACCGCTGCGAGATCGTTGTATGGAACCACGGTGGTGAGGTTGGCGATCGCTTCCGGGACTCCGGGACTCGACGGGTGCCCATGGGTGGCCGCTCCCGATCCGGCGGCGACCAGGAACGAATCTCCATGACCGTGATAGCAGCCTTCAAACTTGAGGCACAGATCCCGCCCCGTGATCCCTCGCGCCAGTCTCAATGCAGACATCGTGGCTTCGGTTCCGCTGGAGGTGAGTCTGGCCATCTCGGCACAGGGGACCAGGTCCACGATCAACTCGGCCAACTCGATTTCTCTGGCAGTCGGTGCACCAAAGGAAGTGCCATCCTTGAGAGCCTTCTCGATCGCCTCGAGGATCATCGGGTGAGCGTGCCCCAGAATCATCGGTCCCCAGGATCCGACGAAATCGATGTACTGCTTTCCTTCGGTATCTCGGATACGACAACCGCTGGCACTGTCGATGAATCGGGGAGTTCCTCCTACCGACCCATAAGCTCTGACGGGGCTGTTGACCCCACCAGGAATCACCTGGCGGGCCCGATCAAACAAATCTTGTTGGGTTACCTTCATCGCTGCGGACTCCTTGCGGGTTTCGAGTGCTGGTGGGAGGGTAATCGACTGCGGAGTCATGGGCCATTCTCTTCCTTCATTCGCAGTGCGAAGATAGGATGCATAGCCTCCCATCCGGAGGAGAACTTGTATCGATGTTGCTGTTGAGCAAGGGAAGAGGAGAAGCGCATTGAAACTGATGATCTTTGTAATTCTGATGATCTCCATCACGGCACGAATTTCCGGGGGAGATCGAATCACCGGACAGCCATTTGCGACTCGGTCAGAGGTTTTTTCCGTTCATGGAATGGCTGCAACTAGCCATCCGTTGGCGACGGAAGCGGCACTTGAAATACTACGTGCGGGTGGGAGTGCAGTGGATGCTGCCATCGCTGCCAACGCATGCCTGGGTCTGATGGAACCGACCGGCAATGGAGTCGGCGGAGATCTGTTTGCCATCGTGTGGGATCAGGAGAGCCAGAAGCTGCATGGCTACAATGGTTCAGGACGTTCGCCTCGATCGCTTTCACTGGAGAAGTTACGGTCCGAAGTCGATGCGCTCGGGAGGAAAGACATTCCTCCACACGGAACCCTGCCTATCTCGGTTCCTGGATGTGTCGATGGCTGGACAGCCTTGCATCAACGATTCGGGAAATTACCTCTCGGTGGAGTTCTGGCTCCTGCAATTCGCCACGCCAAAGAGGGCTTTCCGGTGACAGAATTGATCGCTCACTACTGGAAGATCAGTGGCCGGATTCTGGCAGAACAGCCGGGATTCACGGCCACCTTCACCCGAGATGGAAAAACTCCAGAGAAGGGTGAGTTGTGGACCAACCCTGATCTTGCAAAAACCCTCGAGCAGATCGCCACCCAGGGACGGGATGGATTCTACAAGGGACCTGTCGCAGAGCAGATCGCCACCTTTGTCCAGCAGCATGGCGGTTATCTGACGGTGGCTGATCTTGAATCCCACAAGGGCGAGTGGGTCGAGCCGGTGAGCACTCGTTACCGTGATATAGAAGTGTGGCAATTACCTCCCAATGGTCAGGGCATCGCAGTGCTGGGATTGCTCAACATCATGGAGGGATTCCCTGTTCAGGAGTGGGGCTTTGGCAGTGTGAAACTTCTTCACCACTTCATCGAAGCCAAGAAACTGGTGTTCGAGGATCGAGCTCGTGAGTACACAGATATGGAGTTTTACGATGTGCCGGTGGCTCATCTCATCTCCAAGAAGTATGCCAACCAGTTACGCGACTTGATCGATCCGGAGAAAGCGATGGTGCGGGTCGACACCGGAAGGAGCCAGACAGACCAAGGGGATACGGTGTATCTCTCGGTGGCGGATTCTGCTGGTAACATGGTGTCGCTGATTCAGAGCAACTACCGAGGAATCGGCAGTGGTGTTTGTCCCACCGGGCTCGGATTTGGATTGCAAGATCGTGGAGAACTGTTCTGCCTGCAGGACGGGCATGCCAACATCTATGCTCCAGGGAAAAGACCGTTTCACACCATCATTCCAGGATTTGCAACTCGAGATGGAAAGCCCTGGCTCTCCTTCGGAGTGATGGGAGGAGCCACACAACCACAGGCGCAGGCATGGGTCCTGATGAATCTCATCGACTTCGGCATGAACTTGCAGGAAGCCGGAGACGCTCCGCGCGTGGTTCATGTCGGATCCTCTCAGCCCACTGGTTCCATCATGAATGACGGTGGAGAAGTGGCTCTCGAGTCTGGATTCGATGGAAAAGTGGTCGATCAGTTGCGTAAGATGGGGCACAACATCGGAACTCGAACCGGTTTGTTTGGTGGCTATCAGGCAGTGATGAGGGATTTTCGCCAGGGGGTCTGGGTCGGCGCAAGTGAGTCGAGAAAGGATGGCCATGCTGCAGGTTATTAATCGAGTGTCTTTGATTCTGATCTTATGTTCGCTGTCGAATTTCCTCTGCGCTCAATCCGCTCCTGCGGAATCTGCGAAGGAGGAAGCGGGATTGCAAGAAGCATCCTTGCGGATCGAACCGCTGATGCTGAAGACCGCCAAGGGTTCAGCATTACCCAACCTGACCAACTCTGCCGATGGATCTGCACTTCTCACCTGGGTCGAGCCTGCTGCCGATGGAAAGGGAGTCTGTTTGCGTCTCTCGACCCTCGGCGAAAAAGGTTGGGGAGAAGCGGTGACGGCGGCTCAAGGATCTGGCTGGTTCGTCAACTGGGCAGACTTCCCTTCCGCTGCGGTGCTTCAGGATGGAACCATGGCGGTTCACTGGCTCGACCGTATCTCGCAGAAGACCTACGCCTATGGCGTCAAGGTGAGCATCTCCAGCGATCAAGGGAAGACCTGGAGTGATCCCATCATTCCCCATCGCGATGACTCACAAACCGAGCATGGATTCGTGGCACTGAGGTCGATGGGAGATCATTTCTTCCTGGCCTGGCTCGATGGCAGAGCGATGGCGGATGGAGAAGGGAAGTCGATGACGCTTCGCGCGACCACAATTTCTGCGAAAGGAATCCGAGGAATCGACCGATTGCTCGATGATCGTGTTTGCGACTGCTGTCCCCTCGATGCTCTGGTCGATGGGGAAGATGTGACTCTCGTTTATCGAGATCGTGACTTCCTCGGTGTTCGGGATATTTCCTGGCTTCAGGTTGGAGCCCAGAAGATTCATCAGCAGGGCCTGGTGCGTGAAGATGGATGGGTGCAGGAGGGTTGTCCCGTCAATGGACCATCGATGGCCTCCTCGGGGAGCACGAGCGCGGTCGCCTGGTATACCGGTGTGGATCGCGTGCTCGATCAGCCGGCTCCGGAAGGAGCGGTACTGGCGATTGTTCTCGATCCAGCCCTCGATGGCGAGAAAAGGAGTGCGGTGCGGATCGATGATGGCCGTCCGGTGGGGAGGGTGGACATCGCAGGTCTCGGCGATGGGTCCTACCTGTTGTGCTGGCTCGAGCGCCAGGGAGACGGTGGAGAGGTGAGGGTTCGCCGCTGGACTCCGGGATCGGCCAGGGGGAGTTCTCATCGGATCGGTTCGACCTCTCCTGGTCGAAGGAGCGGATATCCGAGGATCGTTGCGATGAAGGATGGATCTGCGGTGGTCGCATGGACCGAGACCGAGGTGGACGGCGGGACTGCAGTTCGTACCGTCAAAATCCCGGGGCCCGCCAGATCTTCGACTCCATCATCCGGCTAACCTGTCATCCAAATGGACTCTGATCTTGCGACCAGCGACCCTTCGATCGGGGACTTGAGTGGGATCGCCGGGCCTGTAGCCTGGGAGCGACCACAGTCGCCAGGGCCCAGCGGAAGGAATCGCGGATGTCATCCGAGCAGTTCTCGATCACCCCTGAGGATCGCTTCATCGATCGGCGTACCATCATCCGCGGAATGGGTCTTGGAATGGCAGGGCTCTCCACTCTTGGAGTCACCCACTTTCTCCATGGGATCTCTGGCAGCTGGATGCCACAGGATGGGAGTCGGTCCGCTATCGAGCCTGCGATCGGCGAACTGTGCAAAGATGCATTCCCAGGCGAGCGATCTACAAGGTTCGACATTGCACCCAGAACTCTCACTCCAGAGAAGATCTCCTCGGTCTACAACAACTTCTACGAGTTCACCACGCAGAAGAATCGGGTCTGGCAGATGGCCCGCAACTTCAAGGTCGATCCGTGGAAGATTGAGATCGCAGGTGCTGTGGAAAAACCATTCACTCTTGATATCGAAGATTTGATCAAACTGGCTCCACTGGAAGAGAGACTTTACAGGTTTCGTTGTGTCGAAACCTGGGCCATGCAGGTTCCCTGGGTCGGTTATCCCCTCAGCAAGTTGATCGATCGCTGCAAGCCACTCGGTAAGGCCAAGTACATCCGGTTTGTTTCCATTCTCGATGAGGACCGCCTCCCTGGGCAGAAAGACAAGCAGTGGCCCTGGCCATACTTCGAAGCATTGCGACTCGATGAAGCCAGACACGATCTGGCGATGGTGGGAGTAGGAATCTATGGCCACGGACTTCCGATGCAACATGGCGCACCGTGGCGCGTGGTCGTGCCGTGGAAGTATGGTTACAAGTCGCCCAAGTCGATCGTGAAGATCGAATTTACCGAGGAGAAACCCCCGACCTTCTGGAATCAGGCGCTGCCGGATGAATACGGATTCTTTTCCAACGTCGATCCATCCAAACCTCATCCTCGGTGGAGCCAATCGATGGAAAGAGATATCGGCACCGGAGTGAGGCGACCCACTTTGCTGTACAACGGGTATGCAGAGCAGGTGGCGAAACTTTATACCGGTAAGGAGCACTGATCTCGAGGATCAGAGCTTCGTCAGGAATTCACGACCACTCTTGACCTATTGATCTCTACTGAATCCAGAGTTCATCGATGAGATCTGCGATCGCATCGGTGTCATTGGCCCCGATGACACGATCGGCCACCTTCTTCAATTCTTCCATGGCATTTTCCATCGCGACTCCGAGTCCAGCCAGTTCCACCATGGGGCTATCGTTGGTCGCATCTCCGACTGCGACGCATCGCTCGGGTGCGATTCCATGATGTTGTTGGAGAAACCGAAGCGCTTCTTTCTTTCCTTCGCATGGAGGTTGGACATCCACGACCAGCAGGGAACTGTCCTGGTGAGAAGGGAGGAGATTGAGAGGGAACCAGGTGAAATAGGCATCCGAATCGGAGATGGCTATGATTTCGTCGGCGAATTGCTTGGTATCTTGATGCCGTTCAGAAAAGAGCGAGAGGCGTATGGGTCGATCGATTCGCATCTGATCGGGGTGCACGATCTCGATTGCTTTCATGTCGTGGAGTGAATAGTTCAGTGCCTCTGACCTGGAGGAAAATGCCCGTTTCGAGTCGGCACACATCACCACCGGTAGCAGGTCAGTAGTTTCTGCGTAATGGAGTAACTGATCGAGATGTTTCAAGTCGAGGTTTTTCTCCTCGATCAAGGAACGACTGCTGGGGCAGTAGACTGCGGCTCCGTTGTAGATGACCATCGGGTTGAGGATCTGGAGATCTTCGATGGCTGGAGCCGCGGACTGTTCCGATCT
>CAVOEM010000015.1:0-24243 GCA_963694575.1 Planctomycetes bacterium UBA1146
GCTCGAAGATTTCGAGATCTATTGCTGGACTACTTCGGGCGGGTTGAGATTCGCGAGAAGGTATTGATGCACTCGGGGCAGGGGGATTCCAACCGATCGGTTCGAGAATTGCTTCTGCTCTGCGAGGAGTAAATTGCGCTGGCTTGGGAACAAGACCCCATTGCTCGATGAGATCCTGCTCGCAGCCGAGCGGGCCGGATTTCGAGGTGGCACCGTCTGCGATCTGTTTGCAGGTAGCGGGTCTGTCGGCCGTTTTTTCAGGGCCAGCGGATATCGTGTGGTTTCTACCGATCTGATGCACTGTTCTCTGGCGTTCCAGAAGGTCTATCTGGAATGCCCAGGCCCACCGTCATTCAGTGGAGTTCAGGATCATTGGGAATCTCTGGAACCGATAGAGGCCAAGAGGGTCCACGATGCGAGTCCCGATGATCCCGATGCGTGGTTGCCATTTCTGAAGTTGATTCGGTATCTGGAGCAGGAATTGCCTGCCAGGGAGGGGATTCTGGTACGGCAGTTTTCTCCGGCAGGATCGGCCGAGAGGGGTTATCTGACTCCGGTCAATGCGGCTCGTCTGGATGCCATCATCGATCAGATCCGACAGTGGCGAATCGATGATCGTTTGCAGGAGAATGAGATGTGGCTGTTGATTGTAAGTGTCATCGATGCCGCAGATCGAGTGGCCAACATCTCTGGAACCTACGGTGCCTATCTCAAGAGTTGGCAACAGAACTCACTGAATGATCTGAAACTTCGAATTCCTGCCACCGTCGAGGGGCCGATCGGACAGGCCAATCGTTGTGAGGCCGGGGAGTGGATCGAGCAGGTGGATTGCGATCTTCTGTATCTCGATCCGCCTTATAATCACCGACAATATGGAGCCAACTACCATCTTCCAGAAGTGATTTCACTGTTGCCGATGGAGGAATCTGACGATTCCCTCGAGCGTCAACTGTATGGAAAAACTGGATTGTTACCCTGGAAAGATGTGTCTTCTCCACTTTGTAGCCGTCGAGGAACTGACTGCAGAGATGCGATGCATAGCATCATTCAACGAGCCCAGGCGAGGGGAATCGTTCTTTCATACAGTGAAGAAGGGATCCTATCGAGAGCTGAAATTCTACAGATGCTCCAGGACTGGTCTCCAGCCGGTGACCGAGATCAGATGTTGCACGAAATCCCATATCGGAGATTCAGAAGTGACCGAGGAGGAGCCAGTAGGCAGTTTCGGCCAGCTGAAGGGCGCACAGAAGATGAGGTCCATGAGTGGCTATTTGCCATCGAACGGGAGCAGGGGGGGATGTGCTGAGTTCATCTGGATGGATCAGAGTTGCATATTTTCCGGCGGCGATTTTTGTTGGGTGTAGTGCTTGGGGAACTCATCGACTGTAGGAGACTGCGGATTCTGCTTCGCTGGGACAGTGGGAGATCGGTTGCAGAGTCCTGCGATGCGAATTGCTACGGAGCTTTTTGTGGTTCCCTGCGGGTCCTCGCAGGAGGAGTCCCGTCCCTGCTTCGGGGCTGACACCGCGGGGTGGATCCGGGCGATGGCTCTCCTGGGGCTGGCTAGGGTTGAATCGGGGGGGGCGAGGGCGTGTATGGACAGGGGAGTTGTATTGCCGAGACATGGGGTTTAATCAACTAATGAATGGTTTGACACACTTGGGTTTAACCCTTACTATCGACGATTCAAGGAGATAAGAGAAGTAAGAGAAGTAAGAATTATGAATCTAGTGGTTATTCGCATCTAGAGAAAACCTGGCTAATTCAGGCGTTGCGATTATGTACTTCAAGATATTTTTATTATCGGTTTATGAGCGGCCATGCTCGTTATAGGACCTTGATCACCATACAAAGTGGTAAGGCTCTATTTGTATTATTGGTCTGGAACGAATCAGTAAATATGTTTCTGAGAATGATTCCCCGACTAGGATTTAATACAACTGGATCCCATCGATCCATCCATCGGTGGGGAACCTGGAACTTCACCATGGTGCTGATCGTGTTGTCGACGGCACTCCTCAACCCCGAATGGGTGCTGGGGGCCGAATTGAGGGACGGTACCCGTCTGGGTCCCGCCTCCACCGATGTGCATGCGGCCCTGACGATGGATCTAGAGAGAACAGTGGGACCCGGCACCTCCTCCACCATGACCCTGTCCTGGATTCGGGAAAAATCTGAGGACCTGGTGTTTGCCGGCTGGACTCAACAGATGAACGGGTATTCAGTTCGAGGGTCGATCGGACGAAGCCTTGCGCAACGCGATCGGGTCACGGGACTCTGGACCGTTACCTATCGGGCATTTCGATACTCAACTCCTGAGGAGATTCCAGCACCAGCTCTCAACCAAGAATCAGCGCTGCAAGTCGCCAGGTTGGGGCACCCTTCGCGTGACTGGTTACAGCCAACACTGGAACTGGCCCCGGGTAAAGATGGAGAACCGACCCTCTGCTGGGTCAACTCTGGAGTTTCTACCAAACCTGGGCATCACAGTAATCTTCGTGTCGATGTCGATGCTCAGTCGGGTCAAGTCCTCGCAGTCGAGGAACAGATCTGCGAGATCGATGTACCAGGAACCGCCAGCATCTTCAGGACTGAAGGTACCGCTCCGCAATCATCGGGACCCACCATCAGCTTTCCTCTGGGAGGAGCGCAGGTCTCTGGCGGAGGTGTCAGCACCTTCACCGCTGCCGACGGAACCTTCTTGCTGGCGAATGCCACGGGCTCCAACTTCACGGTGCTGGCAGGTCTAGAGGGCCAGTGGGGTTCAGTCTTCAGTGACAGTTCCCCCGCTGCGACTGCATCTGCCACTGCAGATCCAGCAGGAGTGGATCTGGTCATCAACAGTGGTCAAACCACTGCCGATACGGCACAGGGCAACGCGTTCCATTACATGGAAGAGGCGTTCCGATTCTACGTGGATGCTCCGGGGGGATTTCCAGCGATGGTGACCCCGGTGACAGCCACCACTGGAATGGCAGGGAGCTGTAACGCTTATTATGATCCGGCATTGACGATGCTACGTTTCCTGCAATCCGGAGGAGGATGCGTAGATAGTGCCTATTCTTCGGTCGTACTTCACGAGTTCGGCCATCACATCGTCAATTCCCTTGGGCTGGCACAGCAGGCATTCGGGGAAGGCTATGGCGATTCGTTGGCGGTGATCTATCTGGGTGAGGGGATCGTCGGCAGGGATTTTGCCGGCCCGGGGACCTTTGTCCGTGACATCGTCGGTGCAAATGTACAGATTCCCTGTTCATCCGGGATTCATTTCTGCGGCCAGGCGTTGGCTGGATTCTGGTTTGACCTGCGGGAGACGATGGTCACACAACTGGGAGAAGCCGCAGGTTTTGACTTCATCCGGGAGCTATTCGTCGACTGGAGTAGCCTGACCATCGGGGCTAGCGCATCGCAACCTTTTCACTATGACATGCTGATCGAGGTACTCACGGTCAATGATGACGACAACAATGTGGCCAACGGAACACCTCACTTTGACGAGATCTGTGCGGCTGCAGCGGCTCACGGTGTCGTGTGTCCAGAACTGCTCACACTCGCCCTGGTATTGGATCTGGGCCCTGGTGCGACGGTTCCTCCTGCGGCTTCGACACCGATCCGGGTGCTGGTCGAGGAGATCCTTGCGACTCCTCTACCGAACGGCTCGATGGTCATCTATCGATTTGAAGGCACGCCATTCCAGGCCTTCTTGCTCACCGAAGTAGCTCCGGGGATCTATGAGGGTGCCTTTCCTCCGCTGAACTGTCTCGATTCCCTCGAGTGGTTTGTCAGTATTCAGGATGACACCAACCGAACGACCACACTGCCACCCGATGCGGATCTGGGAGTCTACTACTCGACGGTCGTGGCCACTGACCTGCTCACGATATTGGAGGAGCCTCTCAGTGCAGATCCCGGTTGGAGTATCGCTGAGCCGACGGATACGGCTACTGCGGGAAGATGGGAGTGGGGAGATCCGTTTGCTTCGGCAGCGCAAGCCAGCGGAGGAGTTCCCTTCACCGGTGGGGATTTGACCTGTTACATCACGGGTCTCGGCGGTATCGGACAATCTCAAGGAGCTCACGATATCGATGGTGGGGATACCACCTTGACCAGCGAGGCTTATCCACTCTCCGATACGGGCATTCACCGAGTTTCCTACTGGCGGTGGTTTTCCAATGCGACATCCATCACCACTCCTGACGACTCCCTGTTCGTTATCAAGAGCCTCGATGGGGGACTCACCTGGGTGGAGGTCGAGGAAGTGGGTAGAGGGCACCCGGAAGCGTTGGGAGGTTGGTACCAGAACTCCTTCTGGATCGCAGAAGGCTCCTCTCCTTCAGGGACAGTGATGTTGCGGTTCCACGTCGGGGATACCGGATTTGGCAACGTGGTCGAGGCGGGCGTGGATCTGATCGAGATTCATAATCTTGCCTGCAGCACAACTCCACCCCCGCCAGTCGAGAATGACTTCATCCGCGGTGATTGCAATATCGATGGAAACAGGGATCTGAGCGATGCGATTCAGATGCTCGAGGTCCTGTTTGGCAACGCCGGCTCGTTCCAGTGTGAGGACGCCTGCGATGTGGACGACGGAGGGCAGGTAAATCTGGCAGATGTGATCCAGATTCTCAATGAGCTCTTCCTCGGATTTCCTGGTGTTCCCAGTAACTGCGGGGCCGATGTCACTTCCGATTCCATCGGTTGCGTGAATGGCCTGATCTGCCCCTGAGTCGTGAGTGGGGCGTTTCCGATCGACAGAACTGGTGGAATTCCATCTCCCTCTCCTGACCGGCCACCTCTTCGCTCCCAAGCCACTCGCTGTCTGTGGTGGGTTGGATTACAATGACCTCAGTTCTACCCTCGTGAGTCCAGCACCCAGAACAGTGAGTCCCTGCTTCTGAATCGATGAAACTTCATTCAGATGCTCTTCGAGGAGATTTCCATGCAGCGATTGCCAGTCCAGGTGGTATTCGGGATGACGTGCCTGCTGTGGGTGACCACCAATATCTCACTTGCCCAGGAGTGGACTGAACGACCATTTGAGGAGGAGATCGAGGTCTCCATCGAAGCCTTGACCGCGGTTGGTCCTTCGATCCGGGTGGATCGCGATGGTCTGGGAAGAACTCATATCTACGGTGGCGTCATCAGCCGGGGAACCAGTGAAGACGACGCCGTTCTGAATTTTCTTGAGCAACATGTAGCGATCTTTGGAGTCTTCGAGGAAGACCTTGAGATGATCTACCAGACCGATTTGCTGACCAGGGCGGCCTCGGTGTACGCCTACCGGCAAGTCATCGATGGCGTGCCCGTGGAGTCTTCCGCATTCCGAATCTTGGTTCGACCAGATCTGGAAACAGGAGACCCTGCAGTGGTGTATGCAGCGGGCCACCTCGCTCAACAACCTCTGTCAGGCTACGCGCCGGTCTTGTTGACCCCGCAACAAGCGACTCGAATCGCGACCCGCGAACTTCCTGGAATCGAAATCGAGCGCTGGTCAGAGGGAGAACTGCTGATTCAGGCCAGCGCATCATTGCGCAGTGATTCTCGTCTCGTTTACCGGGTCAAGGCGACCACCCCCAGTTCACATGGAATCGAGGACTGGAGCATTCTCATCGATCCGGAAACCGGGGAAGTTCTTGGTGTGCGTAACGATCTGGTTCATGCAGATGTGGATGGAGAAGTGAGGGGTCGGGTCAATCAGAATAACCGCCCCGACAACGCCACGAATCCGGCAGTGGAGCAGGGGGTTGGAGCTGTTCCCGTGGCGATTGCTGGCAGCGGATCGACCACCTCTGCCCTGGATGGATCCTTCACCTGTCCCCATGGAGGAACGGCCCCGGTCAGCCTGGTTTCAGAACTGGTCGGAGACTGGGTCAGGGTAGAAAACAATGTCGCTGCGAATCTCCTGGTCAGCACTCCTGCGACTCCGCCGGGACCTGCGACGGTTTTATTGAACCCTGTGGCCGACGCATTGGTGCAATCAGAGGTCAATGCATTCCACTACACCAACATCACCCACGACTTTTTCAGAGATCGGACGGTCGCTGGAAATCCAGGCATCGATATCTCGATCCTCTGTAATGTCAACATCCTCGATACCTGTAATGCGTTTTTCAGCCCGGGGGAGCAGAGCATCAACTTCTACCAGGCGGGTGGAGGCTGTGTGAACACGGCCTATGCGAGCGTGATTTCTCATGAATATGGGCACTTCGTGGTCAACCGACTGGGTCTTTCTCAGGGTGGTTTTGGCGAAGGGTATGGGGATCTGATGAGTATGTTGATCTACGACGACCCCATCATCGGACATGACTTTCAAGGGCCAGGAACACAGGTCAGGAATCCTCTCGCGGCGAACATCCAGTACCCTTGCCAGTCCACTTCTGTCCACAACTGCGGCCAGATCCTGGGGGCGGCATTCTGGAAAGTGCGGGAGAATTTTGGAGCGGTCTACGGATCCGCCGAGGGGCTCTCCCAGGTGCAACAGTTGTTTGTGGACTGGAGTCTGATCACCACGGGTGGCGCTGGACCTTCGAGTGCCCATCCGCAGACCGCCATCGAACTACTCACCCTCGATGATGACGATTCTTCGCTGGAAAACGGAACGCCCAATTACTCCGAAATCTGTGATGCTTTTGCACAACAATCGATCGATTGTCCTG
The DNA here is from genome assembly GCA_963694575.1 of Planctomycetes bacterium UBA1146. Classification (GTDB taxonomy): domain Bacteria; phylum Planctomycetota; class UBA8108; order UBA1146; family UBA1146; genus QNYK01. The sequence continues at coordinate 6,657 of CAVOEM010000015.1, forward strand.
CGGTGGACGAGATCTTGATCTTCTATCCACTGGGGTTGCCAGAGTTCCTTGTGCCGCTGGAAGAGCGTCAGATTCGCCTGGGTGTCACAGCGGGGGCCGCCACTCCCGACCCCACTTCCGGATTGATTTATGTACGGCAGGGGACCGGTGCTTTCAGCACATTCCCTGTCGAGCAGATGGTTGCCGGAGAGTATCTGGCGACGATACCCGGCTATTCGTGCGGCGATCCGGTCGAGTACTACATCAGTTTCGAGGACCTCAGCGGCGGAATCCACACCTCACCATCATCCGGAGCGTCTGATCCCTTCCTTGCTCCGGTGTATCTATTTGAGGAGACGATCCTCGAGGATTCGATGGAACAGGATCAGGGTTGGACGGTGGGAGCCTCCTCGGATACTGCAACTACCGGTATCTGGACGCGAGTGGCACCCAATGGAACGGTGGCCGCTCCCGGGGCTGACCACAGTGAAGTCGGCACTCAATGCTGGGTGACGGGGCAGGGCGGAGCGGGCGGCGGCCAGGGTGAAAATGACGTCGATGGTGGAGCCACCACTCTCTTTTCCCCGGTGATGGATCTGCAGTCTTCTGGAACCGACACGGTCCTCATCGAGTACTGGCGCTGGTATGTCAATGGCACCGGAGCAACTCCCTACACAGATCCCTGGCTGATCGAGATCACTGGTGACCTGGTGAACTGGGTCACTGTGGAACAGGTGGGGCCGGGGAATGGTCCCGACACCAATGGTGGATGGATCTTGCATTCGTTCGATCCAACATCACTGATCTCACTGACCAGCACGGTACAACTGCGTTTCGTTGCAGCGGACCAGGATGCGGGATCGATCGTCGAAGCAGGGATCGATGATTTCCGTGTCGTCACACGGTCTTGTCAGACCGGCCCATCCTTCCGCCGTGGAGATCCCAATGGTGATGGGACCACCGATATTTCCGATGCCGTGGCAATCCTTCAGTACCTGTTTGATGGAAGCACTCTTCAGTGTCTTGATTCGGCGGATATTCAGGACACGGGAGAGGTGAACATCGCAGATACGGTGGCGCTGGTCATATACCTGTTTGGAAATGGCAATCCGCCTGCCGACCCCTTCCCATCCTGTGGATGGGATACTTCCTTGGATTCGTTAGTCGATTGCCTCGACGGTGGTAACTGTCCCTGAACGGGATCCCGAATCGGTTTCGCTACTCCTGTGAACCGAGTTGTGAGCGATTCTCGAGCAGAGATCGCACACTGCAAGAACCTGCAATGGACCCGGTCGCCCAGGCCCACTGGAAGTTGAATCCTCCAATTCGACCCTCGCAGTCGAGGATTTCTCCGGCGAGGTAGAGGCCTTCGCATCTCCTCGATTGCATCGTCTGATAGGCGATTTCATCGAGGGGGATCCCGCCAGCGGTAACCTCTGCCAGTTTCCAGCCTCGATCTCCGGTCACCACCAGCGAATGGCAAGTCAACTCTCGTGCGAGGCGTCGCCTCGATTCTCGGGGGAATTGCGCCAGTGGAGCAGAGAGGTCCACTGCAGCGTGCGAGCCGATGAACTCTGCGACCCGTCGTGGTACTCGGGAACTGAGGGCGTGAAGAACCGAACGCTGAGGAGATCGTTGGCTCTGATCGATCAACCAGCGATCGACCGAACCGGAGTCTTCATCCGGAAGGAAGGAGAGTAGCAGTTGCGGGGAATGCCCCAGAGTTGCCTGACGGATCCAGGTTCGACTGATATCCATCGGAGCCGGCCCACTGATCCCAAGATGCGTCCACAGCATCTCTCCAGTGGTGGAATCGATCTTCTTTCCATCGCTGTTGACGGTGAGCTGGGCCGGATGAGAGATCCCCGACAAGTTTTCGTGTCCATGACCATCTTGAAGTAGCAAGGGAACCAGTGCTGGCCAGGTGTCGGTCACCGAGTGGCCGACCGCTTCCATCATCTTCCAGCCGTGACCATCGCTGCCACTCTTCGGAAGGGATTTCCCCCCGGTCGATACGATCAATTTCCGAGTTTGAATCTCGCCACCCGGTCCGGTCAGAATCCAGCCCGTTTCTGAAGGGCGGATCGATTCCACTCTCCATTGAGAAAGCAACTCTACACCCAACTGATCGCAGCGCCGAAGCAGCGCATCCAGAACCGTTCTGGCCTTATCAGTGACGGGAAACATCTTGCCGGTTTCTTCTCGCTTGAGCTCTACCCCGATGGATCGAAACCATTCGATGGTTTGTTTCTCATCAAAAGCCCTCAAGATGTTACGGACCACATTTTTCTTGCCGTGAAAGTCCACAGGTTCGACGCGATGGTGGGTGACATTACAGCGACCACCACCAGCGATGAGGATCTTCGCTCCTGGTTTTCGGGCACCCTCCAGCAAGACGATTTTCAGATCAGTCTTGAGAGCGGATTCCGCTGCGAAGATAGCCGCAGCGAGACCGGCAGCACCGGCACCGATGATCGCGATGTCGGTCTCGGAACTGCTGCTGGTCTTCACTCCTGTGCCTGTTGAATTCTTGAGGCCAGTTCCTCGAGCGGGGGTGCTTCGAGGTCGCAGGGTCCGGGAAACTGAAAGTCGGAGATGTCAGAAGTGGGGATCAGGTGTACATGGACGTGGGGAACCTCCCAGCCAATCACGGACACCACGACTCGTGAACACCCGGTGGCGATGCGGAGCTTCGTCTCGACCACTCGAACTGCGGTCCACAGAGCAGCATATTCATGCGGATCCATGTCGAAGATGTAACTGACTTCTCGCTTGGGAATGACCAGGCAATGGCCTGGCTGAACCGGTCGGATGTCGAGGAACGCAAGATGGTCGTCATCTTCCCAAACCCGGTGGCAGGGAATTTCTCCGGCGATGATCGAACTGAAGATGCTGCTCATCCGGAGACGTCCTTCCAACCTTCGTAACGGGAGATCGTCTCCCGGAAATTCTCCGGGACGGCGATCGATTGGAACTCACCATCGATGGCACAGTGAGTGGTGGAACCAAGAGCAACCACTCGGTTTTCCTGCTTATGGCGAATTTTGAAACCAAATGTAAATGAACTGCGACCGATTTCTCTGGTGCAGACATCGATGCGTAACAGGTCGTGGAGTCGAGCGGGAGATTTGAAGTCCAACTGAGCGGAAACCACTACATTTTCAAAATCTCGAATCGGTCGGTGTCCCTCGGCAAGGTCCAGGTTGTGCAGATAATCGACCCTGCCGACTTCCAGAAAAGTGAAGTAATTCCCGTGAAAAACGATTCCCATCGCATCCGTTTCGGGGAGGCGTACCTTGACCTCTGTGGTGAAGTGAAAGGTGTCATCGTGCGAAGATCTGCAGTTGTCTTCGTGGTCAGATGAGTTCAATTGTCCTCCAGGGTCGAGACAGGAAGTGGTTCCCACAGGTTGCTGTTCGGGACCGAGGAACCGGAAGAATCGTTGTCTAGGTCGGTTGTCGCCGCTTCTTTGCCAGAGGTCAACCCCGACCGCTGTGGATGGTGTAGGATCGTAGCAGGACCAAAACTGACCACGGGAGGTGTCTTGCCGAGTGAATCGGAGGAGAACTACCTGAGAGCACTCTGGAAGCTCTCAGGAGAACCGGAGGATTGGGTTCCCACCGGCAAACTGGCGGATCGGGTCGGGGTCTCTCACCCCTCCGCAACCCGCATGGCCGGTCGCCTCAGTGAGCAAGGCTGGGTAGAGCACGAACCATATCGAGGGGTGCGCTTGACACCTGGCGGTAGGGAGCTGGCACTGCAGATGGTACGCCGCCATCGCATCCTCGAAACTTATATCTCGAAGATCCTCGGCGTTCCCTGGGATCAGGTGGATGCTGAAGTGGAGCGTCTTGAGCATGCAGTCAGTGATGACCTGATCTGCAGGATGGAGGAGGCGCTGGGTTTTCCGGCGCGGGATCCTCATGGTTCGCCGATACCCGATCGTGACGGTTGTTTGCCGATAACTTCGGAAGAGATCATTCTCACCGAGGCACCCATCACAGAAGATCTGGAGGTCGTGAGGGTCATCGACTTGGGCCCCGAGGTACTCCAATGGTTGGGTGAGCGTGGAGTCACACCCGGCTCCATCATCAGCATCGAGGCGAGGGAGCCAGGGGGGGGGCCGCTGTTATTGAACTCCAAAGAGATCGATCGACCGATTGCCCTCGGCGGTGCACTGGCCAGCAGCATCCTGGTGAGATCGATCGACCTCTAGTCCTCTTCGGAGTCGAAACCCGATTCGAGCCGCCTTGTCAGGTCTTCATCGAGGTGATGTTCTATTCGGTGTGCGGGTTCATCGAGATGATCCGAGGCCAACCCCATGCGTTCTGCAGCGAATCGTTTCCACAAACTTCGTTTCTTCAGCAGTGTGCGAGCCATCCGTTCTCCACGGCCGACCGGGATTCCGTTTCTGATGTAGCCCAGCGCCCACAGTAGCCATGTGGCGAGAATGCGGAAGAACCTCGAGGAAGGTGCGCCAGCGGAAACGTTGTGGTCTGTTGGAGAATCCAACGATTGCAGGTGGGATTCAGCAAGGATGTCTTCCATCTCGACCCTCATGGTCCAGGAGAAGTTACGGGTCGCTGCTGGAATCAATCCTCTACCAGGGGCCAGCAGCACCGCTCCTACCAGCAATCCGCCCGAAGATACCGCCATCATTCCTGGTACTCCGGTTTCAAGTTCCATCGCTCCCACGGTTCCAAGGACTGCAGAGACGACTCCCGCCAATGTCGAGACGATGACCATCGAACTCATCCGATCGCAGAGGACGTGACCGATGGTTGCCGGAACTGCGATCATCGCAATCACCAGCACCGACCCGACCGCTTCGAAGCATGCCACCGATGTGATCGCAACGAGGACCAGTAGTCCCTGTTCCAGAGTTCGGAAGGGCAATCGTGAGGCGCGAGCCAACTGGGGATCAAAGGCGCACAACTTCCATTCCTTCCAGAACAACACTGTCGCACCGAGGTTGAGTAGAAGTGCTCCGAGAACCGGAGTCAAAGATCGCGGCACGGAGTATCCGAACCACTCGACCTGATGGATCGGTGCGTACTCGACCATTCCGTACAACACACATCCTGGATCCAGGTCCACATCACGAGCAAATATTTCGATCAGGATGATTCCCAGGGCAAACAAGCTGGTAAAGACAACACCCAGAGCCGCCCCTCCGTCGACACCGGCATGTTCGCGCAGCCATTCCGCAAGGATCGAGACGAAGACCGCAGCGATGAGTGCTCCGACCAGCATCGGAAATAGATCCCTCGATCCACTCACCACGAATCCGATCACCAGTCCTGGAAGGACTCCGTGAGCGATCGCATCGCCTAGCATCGCTCTTCTTCGTAGTACCAGCTGAACTCCGAGCAATCCGCAAGCGGCAGCAGCGCAAGCGGCCACCATCATGATCTGCCAGGCCACCGGTGTGAGTAGTGGGTCGATCATGAAGTCCCCCGATGGTCGATCGACTTTTGCAAGGTATCGATCAGATCTGGCGGCAAGATCTTCTCGATATCCTGTTCATCGAGATCGATCAGGTCGCGATCGATGGAGGCTTCAGAAGTCAGCCATTCGCGCCAGATCTGCAGCGCCTTTCGTGCTCGAACTGCTCTCTTGCGCCCTTCCTGGGTCAGTTGGATCCGCTGTGAATCGGTCTCGATCCACCCGTTGCGACTCGAGACGACCAAATTCCTGCGATCGATGGCGGCGGTGGTCACCGGCTGTCGTTTCAGAACGACTAAGGATGATTCCTCCAGTTCCGAGCTCAGGATCCCATCGAGGAACTGACGGATCTGTCGGTCTTGAAGACGGGATCGTTGCTGCAGATGGCGAGAGATCCAGCCGCGTCCCGGGGCCAGCAGCAAGGAGATGATGAACAAGGTGGTGGCGGACAGCACGATGACCGGGCCGGCTGGGAGATCCGAGTGCAGGGAAGAGATGAGAGTGCCGACCAGACCAGAAGCGGCGCCGATCAGCGCCGAGATCACAAGAAGCACATCGAAGCGGTCAGTCCAGAATCGGCCAGCGGCTGCCGGGATGATCACCAGTGCAGCGGTCAACACCACTCCTACTGCCGGCAGTGCGATCACGATGGTTGCTGCTAACAGCGAAGTCTGGAGAAAATCGATGGATCTTGCTGGAATCTTTGCCGAAAGACCGAATCGTGGATCAAAGCAACTGACCAGTAATTCCTTGCGTAATGCGAGGATGATCAGGCTCATCATCATTGCTGAGATACCGAAGAGAAGAGCCTCTGATCTGAGCATGCCTGCGGTGCGACCGAGCAATAGTCCGTCGAGACCTGCCGCCGAACCACCCAGCCCCGATCGCTGGATGATTCCGACCAGAGCGATTCCGGCACCGAACAGGATCCCCAGAACGCAGGCGGTCGCCGCATCCTTGCGAATGCGGGTGATTCTCGGAAGCCACGACACCAGTGTTGCCGATAGAAGGGCGCTGAGCAGAGCTCCGACTCCGAGTACCGCAAGAGATCGGCTACCTCCGAGGAGGAAAGCGATGCAGATTCCAGGCAACGTCGAGTGGGCGATCGCATCGGCCAGCAGGGCCCGTCGTTTGAGTAGCATCAGCGCCCCGACAAGCCCGCAACAGGTTCCCAGAGCAGTGGATCCGAGCAAGATGACCAGGGTGTTGGGAGAGATCATCATTGATCCCTGCCGGTTCGAGACCTTCCGGTTCGGATGCGTCGGACCGCTTCCGCTGCCTCATCGAGAAGAGTGAGGCGACCCCCATAGGTTCGCAGCAGGTTCTCTCGGGTAAAGGTCTCTGCTGTGGGTCCGGCTGCGACCAGCCGAAGGTTGAGCAGCATCACATGGTCGAAGAAGTGTTCAATCGTCTGCAGATCATGATGTACGAGAACCACGGTTCGGCCCTTTTTCTTGAGATCCAACAAGACCTGTCGAATCGCCTCTTCCGTGGCAGCATCGACTCCTGCAAAGGGTTCATCCATGAGGATCAATCGAGCATCCTGTGCCAGTGATCTTGCAATGAACACGCGTTGCTGTTGGCCTCCAGACAACTCGCCCACCTGGCGTTTTTTGAGGTCGGCCATTCCCACCTGGTCCAGGCACTCCATCGCCCAGTCTCGTTGTGCTTTTCCAGGTCTTCGAAACCATCCCAGCTTGGAATAAGTGCCCATCAGCACCACATCGAGGACGTCGACAGGGAAATCCCAGTCGACACTCTCGCGTTGTGGAACGAATCCGATCAGTTCCTGTGACTTCCCCACCTCTTGATCGAAGATTTTCAGCCAACCGCTGGCGGGGCGAATGGTGCCGAGGATGGCGGAGAGAAGGGTGGTCTTCCCGGCTCCATTGGGGCCTACGATGGCACAGAGCGATCCTTCGGGGATGGTCGCGTCGATATCCCAGAGCACCGGCTTCTCGCGGTATGAGACGGTCAAGTCGTGAATCTCGATGGCGGTGGATTTCAACGGAGGGCCTCCGAGATCACGCGAGCATTCTGCAAAACCATGTCTCTCCACCGTTCGGCACCTGAACTGGGCGGGCCCGGAGCATCGCTGAATAGAACTCCACCGATCCGCAGGCGATGACCCAGAGAATCGCAGCCCTCGATCAGTGCACGAACATTGCGTTCAGAAACCGTCGACTCCACGAAGATCGCAGGGATCTTGCGACTGCTGAGGGTTTCGACCAGTCGGTTGACCCGGTCGATGGAAGCTTCGGATTCGGTGCTGATGCCCTGGATTCCCATCACTTCCATCTGGTATCGCCTTCCGAAGTAACCAAATGCGTCATGGGCGGTCACCAGGATTCTCAGTTCCTCTGGAATTTCTGCAATCAGATCAAAGACTTGAGCATCCAGCAGGGTTAGTTCTTCGACCAGTTGCTCCAGAGCTTGCTCATAGTCGACCTGATGATCGGAATCGATGGAGGAGAGCACCTCTGTCATTTGCCGGATCACTTCGATCCACAGCGAGATATCCATCCACAGGTGGGGGTCGATCGTATCCGCAGACGAGTGGATCAGTCGTTCTCGCGGAATCCTTTCCGAGATGGCGATGAAACGGTGGAGGTTTGGGTCCACTCCCGAGGCATTTCTGCTTTCGAGAATGTCGCCCATCCGTCCCTCCAGATGATGGCCATGGAAGAGAACGAGATCGGCATCGAGGAGACGCTGAACATCGGTGGGGGAAGGCTTGTAGAGATGAGGATCGACCCCCGCACCCATCAGTGAGGTGACTTGCGCATGGGACCCGACCAGGGTGCGCATCGGCCCTGCGATCATCTCCGTGGTGCATAGAATTTGAAGTGATGAGGGGCTGGGTGCCGACCGAGGGGAGTCGGTGCACCCCGCGACCAAAAGAGCGATCCAGGACCAGAGCAGCAAGGACTTCATGGGGCAATTCTGGAGCGCCTCCGCTCCTTGCGCTACTCAAAATTTTACAGCGTGCAAAATATTGTTTAGCCCACGCTAAATACAGTCTTCTCGAGTGACCACCGGTCTCTTTATTCAGCCGCATCCTACCTGTATAATGTGCCTATCGAGATTATCAGAACCATTGAGCGGCCCGAATTATGCTACGAATACTCGTGGAAAGCAGTATGAAGTGATCTGTATCGATCCGGAGGGGCGAACTCTCCTCTACACCTTCCACCTGAAATGCTGGCTGATCTTCAGCGTCTGGATCTTTCCAGCGTGCATCAGTTCACTGTGTCTCCACAGCCAGATGCTGGGTGGGTCGTTGTTAGAGGGGGCGGAGATCCAGGTGCCCCTCGATGCGTCCACCATCAATGCGGCCATCGCCATGGCGGTCGATGGAGATGAGATCGTGGTCTCTCCGGGCAGCTGGAACGAGGCGATCGATTTTGCAGGGAAGCAGATCGTGATCCGGTCAGAAGCGGGCCCCGAGGTCACCATCATCTCCGGTACTCTCGATAATCCAGTGGTTCGATTTACTTCAGGGGAGAGCGCACTGGCACATCTCGATGGGTTCACGATTCGCGGTGGTGGCGGAGTGCTGATCAACGGAGTGAGGAAGGGTGGTGGGATTTACATCATCGATTCGTCACCCAGGATCTCCAATTGCATCGTGATGGAAAACCAGGCGACCATCGGAGCAGGAATCGCCATCGACGGCGGGAATGTCACTACCATCGAACTGGATCAGGTCGAGGTATCTCAGAATCAAGCGATCGATGCTGGCGGTGGGATTGCCGTCACCGGGTCCACCGCAGGAATTTCCCTGGTCGATTGCTTGATCCTGCAAAACCACGCGGACATCGTTGCGGGAGCGATCTACTGCGAGAGTAGTAACTTGCAGCTTCAATCGTGTCTATTGAACGAGAACAACACTGATCTTCTTGCCGGAGGAGTCTGGTTGTATCAGGACTCCGATGCCACCTTCCTCGATTGTGAAATCGCCCAGAATGTGACCGCAGTCACAGGTGGTGGATTGGTGGTGTCCGATTTTTCTCGAGTCACTCTCGATCATTGCCGGATCCATGACAATGTGGGAGGGGCCAATGGCGGCGGAGTGTTGATCGATTCCGGAGACGGAACCGAAACTCAAGAATTGTTGTTCTGCGTCTTCTACGGCAATTCCGCCACGGCCAGTGGAGCCAACCTGGGTGTCAGTCTCAACCTCGCATCGGTCCTTCTCGAGCGGTGCACTTTTGGCCCCCCTGCCGCTGGATTGGTCGCCAACATCACGGTCAACAACAGCATTCCCAACATCCTGACCATCGATTCCTGCATCATCGTTGGAGGAGGCCCTCAGCCGATTCAGGCGGTACCGGGATCCACCAATGCTTTCTTCAGTTGCATCGAAGGTCTCGCCACCTCCTCCATCTACTCCTTTGATTGCATCGATGAAGATCCGTTATTCGTGGATGTGAATGCTGGAAATCTGGCGCTTGAGCTCGGCTCTGCATGTATCGACGGAGGAAACCCCGCGCTTCCCGTCGATCCAGATGGTTCCGCGCCGGACATGGGAGCCCTTGGGCCCGAAGGATCTGGAAGTTTCCGTAGAGGCGATGTCGATGCCAGTTCCAGTACGAACCTGGCGGATGCGATTCAGCTGCTGGCGATGCTCTTCATACCTGGGAGTGCGCCGATCGGATGCATGGATGCGGCGGATGCCAACGATGATGGATCAATCAACATCACCGATGGGATCAAGATCCTCGACTATCTTTTCGTTTCTGGCATTCCACTTCCTGCTCCGTCGGCTGCCTGCGGCGAGGATCCGACCGACGATGCCATCACCTGTGGTCTCATTTGTCCCTAGCAGTCGGACTCCCAGAGATTTTTTTGAACCCCTCTGGCACCGATCCCAGTTGCTGAGTGACTTCTGAAACGCTCACCAGCGAAGAGGGAAATTTCCACTTCGATGCAATGGTGGCGGAAGGTATCGCTGCGTGATGAAGCGTGGATAGCGCTGGATCGATGGGCCACTCCAAGATCATCTCGAGGGTGTCGTCTGCGCCGGCCAGGATGTCGATATCGATCGTCCGGGGAGCATTGGAATCGATGCTTCGGACTCGTCCGAGAGCGGTTTCGATCCGCTTCAATTGAGATCTGAGTTCCTCGAAGGTGAGCGGATCTCGAAGGATCACCGCCTGATTGTGGTAATCCGCAGTCTCCGGAGCAGAGACTGCTGGAGTCTGGTAGATCGGAGAGAGGGACATCAAGTCGGCACAGGCCCTCAATTGCACGATGGCTGCTTCGATGTGTTGCTCAGGATCAATGTTGGACCCCAGCAGCAATAGTGCATATGCAGGCCGGACATCGGTCACGGGCGTTCTCTCAAGATCTCGATCCCGACCGAACGAGAGTGACGTAGTGCTCCCGGCTTTTCTATCTTGACCCTGGCCGCCATGATCTGGCCCTCTTCAAGGATCAGGTCGGATACTTCTTGAACCAGTCTTTCCAGCAGCAGGCATTGGGATTCTGAAACATGGTGGAGGATCTTCTTGGTCAACTCGCGGTAATTCACGGCGTCTTCGATGGAATCACTGGCGGCCGCCCGGGCAATATCTGTCCAGATGGTGATGTTGATCAGGACATCCTGACATCGATCCCGCTCGTGATCGAAGATACCGATGACGGTCCTGACCACCAGATCCTCGATGTGGATGGTGTCAAGACTGGAGAGGTGTTTCGGTACTGTACTCATGACATGGTTCTCCATCCATCTACGGGTATGACTTGACCAGTGGAACCATCATCTTGACGGACCAGTTGGATCAACACATCGGTCAAGAGGTCCAAGGATGGGTTTTCTCCCGATTCCATCTTTGGCTTCATCGTCGGCTCTGACACCAGTGGGTTACTGGGTGGCAGGATGGATCCGGGAGAGATTCCATTGACCGTGATTTCGGGAGCGAGTTCAGCGGCGAGCATCTTCATCAGGTGTAGTAATCCAGCCTTGGCCAGACCATAACTGAGATAGCGGGGATCCGCAGCGGAAGCACGCCAGTCTAGCATATGGATGATTCGACCCTGCCAGCCTTCGGGTAACCGCTCCACGAATTCGCGGGCCAGAATCGTTGGCGAGACGACATGGATGCGATGGTCGATCTCCAACTGGGATGCATCAATTTGAAGGAGCCGGTTCGGCACGAATCGAGAGGCGTTGTTCACCAGGACTTGAACCGGCCCCAGGGTACTGGCCTCGGCGATGACCTCGGGGGCGATCGAGGGGTCAGACAGATCTCCCTGGACCGTCAGCGCTTCGACTCCTCGTGCCTGGCAAGCAGCCATCGTCTCCAACGCCTGCTCCCGAGAGCGATTCCAGTGGATGGCTACATGCATCCCTTCATCGGCGAGCCGGCACGCCATGGCACGGCCGATCCGGTGCGCAGAGCCGGTCACCAGGGCGACTTTTCCCGTCAATTCCATCTCGGTTCCTCCAGGATCTTCTGAGGGAGCATTCTGAGCACAACTGCAGGGCGAGTCCACTTGGACTCCGAGACCTTGACCCGGCGAAGCCGCCCGAGGAGACTCTCCGGGTCTGGATTACTCATCGAATTCTCGAGCAGGAGGATTGAATTGGCCAAGGTTCTGGAACCGAATGCCACCATAGTAGGCAAAATTGACCTTTCGGAGGAGTTGTCGATCTTCAAGGTGGCCCTCGATGAGGAGTTACCGGAGGGAGACTGGTTCGTCCCCGGGCAGTACATGGTGATCGGGGTCAATAACCTCGTGGAGCCCGATCTGGCTGGAGTTCAGCGTCCGATGTCGATCGCCTCGGAGCCTGCTGAGCGAGGACACGTCGAGTTCTACATCCGTAGAGTGGCCCGGCCAGAATCGAAGAACCCCCTCACTCACAGCCTGTTCCGGCTCTCGCAAGGGGATAGGGTCTTCCTGAGACCCAAGCCCAAGGGGCATTTCACCATCCCGGGGACGGTGGGACAGGAGGACGATCGGTGCCGGATTTATGTCAGCGCAGGGACTGGTCTGGCTCCCTTTGTCTCCATCGTTCGAGATGATCTTCGTCATGGCAGATCGGTCACCAAGACCTGCATCATTCATGGTGTTTCTCGCTCGGGAGATCTCGGATATCGAGAAGAGTTGGAGCAGTTGTCGCAGGAGCACGGGCTGGTTTACATCCCGACCGTCAGTCGACCAGGAGAGTGTCCCGACTGGAGCGGTCGTGCGGGCAGAGCTGAGGATTGTTTCAAGCCAGATGGATTGGAGTTGCTGGAATCCAGTTTGTCGCTGTCCCCCGGAACTCTCGGACCGGATCAGGCAGTGGTTCTGGTTTGCGGCCTGCAAGGCACCATTGGTCAATCGATCTTGAGATTGGCGGGGAGAGGATTCGTTCCCGCTGAAAAGAAGATACGGAAGGCGCTCGATATTCCCGAAACTCGACCGGCTTCGCTGTTCTTCGAGCAATATGACTCCGATCCGGTCATCGATCTGGAAGACCAGCAAGTGGTGGCTCGCCTTCGAGCAGATCTAGGACTCGAATAACCCAAGGGTGGGTACCTCACCGGGAGATTACCCATCTACTCCCTCTACTGAGTAGTTCATGGCACGGAGTTGATCGATGGCGAGTACGCCCAACCCGAGACTTCAAATATTTTTGATCCTGGACGGGGTCGAAACAGAGATCTCCATCGAGGGAAAGAAACTCATCAATTTCGGAAGATCAGATGAGTGCGATGTGGTGATCGATGTTCCCAAGGCGAGCAGGATTCACGCAGAAATTCTTGCCGAGAACGACCAACTTCGGATCATCGACAAGCGCTCATCGAATGGCACCCAACTCAATGGAGAGTCGATCGATTCGGCACTGCTTCGTGCGGGTGATCGGATCCAGATCGGTGCTGCTGCCATCGAGATTCGGGCTCAAGAGCACCGACCAAGGGTGCAGGCTCCTGGCAAGGGGTCCAGAGGGGGAGCACGACCGAGGAACCTTGCAAGTTCGTCGGGCGCAACAGGGGATCCGAGTTCTTCTGCAGATCCCAGACCAGCTCTCCCCAGAAGAGGTCGACCGGTCGTTGCCCGTATCACCGATGGAGCGCTGGTGGTCCTGCTGCTGTTGCTGCTGGGATTGATCAGCCGTGAGTATGTCAACGGGCCCAGGACCATCCGCAAGGAAGCGGGTCAGAACCAGGGAACCGGTGGAGGTTCCGAATTCACGACTCTCGATCCGATGGCGATCGCCACTCCTCCAGACGATGGTGAGGTGGAACGGGCACTGATCGAACAGGAACTTGCGGCGGCGGAGATCACATGGGATTCCATCGAAGCGCTTCGTGCCATCGGAAGGAAATTCCCCTCGAGCAAGGCGGCAAGGAGTTCGGCAGATCTCGCAGCGGCGCTCGAAGGATTGCGCTTTGCCAGTGATCTGCAGAGGAGACAGTCTCTCGATCAGGTCCTGGGCAGCATCATCCTCGATGACCGTCTCGGTGAAGCCCGTTCGATCACCAGGTTCCTGGCAGTGGTCGATGGCTCCGAAGCCGATCATGGCTACTGGCGGGCGCGGGCCGATGGCATTTCAGCCCTGGCTCGAAGCAAGATGAAGTCGATTCAGCAGCAGATCACCGTCTTGCTCGATCAGAACCAACCAGGAGAGGCGTTGAGGATCGTCGCGATGGCCCGCTCCCGCCTCGGTGGGGTTCCGGAGTACGAGTTGGCTCTGGGAGAACTGGTCGAGGGGGTCGCAGATGTTCGCTGGCGGCAGAGGGCGCAACGGGATCAGCCGCCACAGGAGTGGGCATATCTACTCTCGATGGCGAGGCGACTTCAAGAGGAGTGCCGGTATCTCGAATTGCCGCCAGTCTTGCATCGAGCCATCGCACTGGATCTACCTCCGGATGATCACATCGAGGCGCTGGAGATGCTGGTCAAGGCGGCAGCACTGGCGACGATGTTCGACGAGTTTCTGGAAGGCGCATCGGGCGGGGAGTTACAGGTGGTGCTGGCCAGCGGATCGACCCGTGTTTATCAGGCCACTCGAGATCGCTTGACCCTGGAAAGAGAGATCGCCGGGGGAAAGATGGTCGACCAGCGGCAGTGGGTGCGGGTCAATTCCTCGGAGCGCGCGATCCTGTTCAGGGCGGTACCTCATTCCCTGGAGGGAGTGATGGGGATGGTCTACCTGGCGGAGACATCCGGAGATGACGATGGTTTTCACAGAGCTCTGGTCAATCTTCATCGTCGTAGCAGGGGGACCGAACTGGCCGAAGCGATCCTCCAGCGAAGCCGCGGTGGTGTTCCAGTCATCGGCGGCTACGAAGAATATGAGGGTCGTCTGGTCACGACGATCGAAAAGGAACAGATCATCGAGAGTCGTCGCCTTCGCAAGGAGCGTGAGCGGGAGGCGATCGCCCAGGCCAAGAGGCTCAAGAAGTCGAACAAGATCGAGGTGATCATCGAGTACGTGCAGATTCTCAGGGAGGAGGGATCCTTCTCCCTGGCGGATCGTATGTTGAGGGAAGTGGTTGCGGAAGCGGATGACGCGGAGCAATCGTCAGTAGCCCGGGAGTTGCTCGAAAATCCGTACCTTGCCGAGGTCCCGCTGAGAGAAAGCGGGGAGACCGCCAACCGCATCGACCTCTTCATCCTTGGCGATGGATACCTGGTTGAGGATTCACATCAGGAATCGTTCCTGAACCACGCCCGTACCTGTGAAAAACTGCTCTTTTCTGTCGACCCTTATCGTGAGTACGAGCAGTACTTCAATGTTACTGCGGTTCACCTCCAGTCGAACGATCAGGGAGTGTCTCGGGAACCGGGTGAGATCGTCAAGGACACCGCTCTCGGATGCATGGTTCGCTACGACGTTCTTACAACCAATGGTAGCAAGGTATTCGAGATCCTCTCTCGCCTCGGGGATGCCGGCAAGGATCGGCAGTCGGTGGTGATCGCCAATGACACCGCAGGAGTCGCGACCGGCGGGGGAGGAGTGACCAGTCTCCCCAAGGGAGCCCTGGGTCTGGTCAATCATGAAGTGGGGCATTCACTGGGTGGTCTCCATGATGAATACGACTCCGAACCGGGGTCGAATCCAGACAAGCCGCCTCCCCCTGGCAGAGATGATGTGGTGGCGACCAGGGAAGCCCCTCCCAACCTGATGCACGGAAGTGATAAATCCGAGGTGGAATCCCGAGTGATCTGGCGTGAATGGATCGAAGCAGAGGATCGTTGGTGGAATGGCAGCAAGGTCGGGCTCTTCGAGGGCGGAGACCGCAAACCATTCCATGTGTGGCGGCCTCAGGTTTCCTGCATGATGCGTGACAATAGCGGATTCTGCGTCGTCTGCATGGAACACATGGTCAAGGTGATCTACCGCAGGGTTCGACCGATCGATCGAGCAGAGCCGGAGCCCGGGGACCTGGTGCTACAGAAGTCTGAAGACGAGGAGGTGGTCCTCAAGGTCTGGACCCTTCAGCCGAGGACTCATGATCTGGAGGTCGAGTGGCTCGTTCTCTCCTACGGATTACAGAGACCGCCAGCTGCGGGGGAAGCCTCGAGGGGAGACACCGCCGTGGTCGACAAGAGGCCAGGCGAACGATGGAGGAGAGCACAGAGTGGGTTGGATCCCACCGGGAAATTGGTGCAGGCCGCACAGATTCGATCGAAAGATCTGGAACCGGGATGGCACCGGGTGCGTTGCCATGTGAAGGATCCAACCCGCTGGGTACTTCGGGATGACCAAGGTCTTCTCCAGCAGCAACTTGAATGGTGGGTAGAAGTGCGCCCTTGACCGGTGCATGATGAGTCCCGCGCCCTATCCATGAAAGAGAGCGAGATCGATGTCTCGACCACAAATTATTGCCAGTACCGGGGGAAAAGGGGGTGCGGGGAAGACCGTGTTCTCGATTCTGTTTTGCCGAGAACTGGCGAGAATGGGCAAAAAAGTCGCCCTGATTGATGCCGATCTGGGTACGCCAAATGTCCACACCAAACTGGGTCTGAAGAGCAAGGACCAGCAACGTACCCTTCAACGAGCCCTGGCTCAGCCAGGAAAGCTCAAGTCCGCGTTGATCGAGGTGGAGTCGATCGGTACCCGAAGTGTCGAAGGTGGCCGATTCTCGGTGCTCAGCAGTTTAGGTGATTCCAATTTGAGGAGTTTCGGCAACTGGGACGATCAGGGTCAGCAAGAATTCTACAATCAATTCAAGGCGATCCTGGACCAGTTCAGTCAGCTGGACTCATCCACTTCCTTCGATGTGGTGGTGCTCGATACCCGTGCAGGGATCGATGGGAATGTCTGCGACTTCTGCATGATGGCCGATGATCGAGTGGTCATCACCGGCGAAGAGGACACCCTTCGGGCTGACGCACTCAGCTTGCTGAAGATGCTTCACTTCTACGATCTGGACGAGGATAAGCACAATCCTGACAGGATCACGGCCAACTGGATCGTCGCGAACAAGGCCGAAGATGAAGGTATGGCGCAGAGTGTCTGCAGGAGCCTGGTGAATGATCTGGAAAGATGGGCTTCCATCCGGAAAGACATCTCAGAGATCGTGACCAGCAGATTGCCACGTTATCTCGGTTGGATTCCTGAGATCGAAATCCCCGGTGACGAGGGGACCCTGATGGAGTCGAGGGATGGCATCGCCGAAGCATCGATCCGCCAGTTGGCCGAGGATCTCTGTTGCAGGAACGACGGTGACGATCCTCGCCAGCAATTCTTGAGCGATCTGACCGGCTGATTCCTCCGCCAGGATTCTGCTTCCTCATCCTGCTTCCTCATCCTGCTTCCTCGCTCAGTCGATCTGAGGCGATGAGATGGGAGTGAGCCATCCACGATCAGGATGAGATCATCGGTCACCCGTGAAGAATCCCGGTGGTGTTCGCAATCAAAACTCGTCCTCGATCGGTGGATCTACACTGCTGATTTCTCGGCTGGCAGACGGTCACCGGAGGTGGGATGTGCGAACTGTCGAATCGAGAGATCGACGCAGCAGGAGATCGACGCAGCAGGAGATCGACGCAGCAGAAGATCGACGCAGCAGAAGATCGACGCAGCAGTGAAGGTGTCGGATGAAATCTGCGCCAAGCGCAGCGGTCACTGAGCAGTGATCGGTCGGTGAACTGAGGCTGTGAACTGAGGCTGTGAACTGAGGCTGTGAACTGTCGGCTGTGAACTGTCGGCTGTGAACTGAGG
>CAVOEM010000016.1:0-23050 GCA_963694575.1 Planctomycetes bacterium UBA1146
TGACGTTGAATCGCGGACTCCGATTGGAGCATGTGACCCCAACGCACTCCCCGCCTGACTCCTTCGGGACTGAATCGACAGGCCAGAGGAGGTGAATGCCCTGCCAGATCCCCGAGTACATCATCCAGGGTTGAAAGGTCCGGTACATCTTTCATCCGAGAAGCACGGGTTCTCAACTCTCCGAGGGTTTGAGGACCACGCAGAAGCATCTCGGCCAAAACTGCCATCGCCTGACCGGTCAGAGCCAGCCGCCCCGTCAATTCCTGGCGCCATTTTCCGACACGGGATCCCGCGCCATGAACCTGGGTGGCAAATCCTGCTCGACCCAGTCCCGTGAGAACCTCATCCACTTCATCTTCCATCCAGGAGACCACCGGATCACGACTCGATTTCTGATTACAACCGACGACGACCTGGTTGAGGGTCAACGGATAGGAATGTGGAGTCGTCAGTGATTTCTCGATGAGGACCCCCAGGACTCTTTGCTGGCGCTCATCAAAGATGATTGGTTCTGACATGAGTTTCTTTCCCAATGAGATTGTCTGCTGACCTCGAATTGACCCGATGCTGGTAAGTAAGACAGGGTAAAGCGAGAAACGGGGCGGATCGAGGGTGCATTCACTTCATCCTCCACCTCCATCACCGATGGCGCGATTCTCCAGAGGATCTGATTCGCTTCCGCCCCGGTAACGGGCTAACCTTCCCTGATCCAACTCCAGACCAGAGGGAAGAGATGTCTCGTAAGCGAAGAATCGATCAACACAGGGCAGATGCCGACCAGCGGGAGCACAGGACGCGACCCGAGTTGTACTTGATTCTCGACAACATCCGAAGCCTGTCCAATGTCGGCTCCATCTTTCGAGCCGCCGACGGATTCGGAACGCGCAAGATCTTCTTGTGCGGCATCACCCCCACCCCACCTCGACCGGAAATTGTCAAGATCTCGCTCGGAGCCGAAGAAACCACCGCATGGGAGCATATGGAGGATCCGGCCAAGGCGGTGAGGGTGCTACAAAACCAAGGGGTCACTGTTCTTGCGCTGGAGCAAACAGATTCTTCCATGCCCCTCTACGATGCCGTGCTACCTCATCCGCTGGCGATCGTGGTGGGCCATGAGGTGGTTGGAGTCGATGAGCAGGTTCTTCACCTGTGTGACGGGTCCATCGAGATTCCGATGTTTGGATCCAAGCATTCCCACAATGTCGCCACCGCAACGGGCGTGATCCTATCCGAGGTTCGAAGAAATTGGCTGTCGATGGAGAATCCCCCACCATGGGAAGTCCATGGTGACTGCAATTCGATGAGTCCTCATACCGATAAGGACACCCGATGACCCAGTGGCTCGCAGGAATCGATGAAGCGGGATATGGACCTCGGCTCGGTCCGATGGTCGTCGCCATGGCGACCTTGAAATGTGAAGAGCAGATCACAGCACTCGATCCATGGAAGCAACTGGCTCCCTTGATCGGTGAGGCCGGACGAAAAAAATCGGATGTCATCTCGATTGCCGATTCGAAAAAGCTACACCGCCCTGGCACCGGAGATCTTTCACGACTCGAAGAAGGCGTCCTCTCATTCGTCGCTCTAGAGAAGGGCTCATTGCCTCGCTCCTTTCGAGAGTTGATCGATCATTGCACCCAGGGCAGGTCCGGCTATCTCGATCAGTATCCCTGGTACCGCGGATTCGATCTTGAATTACCCCATTCCTGCTCTGCCATGAACCTGAACGGCAAGATCCGAAGACTGGAACGGCAGCTTGATCGTGTCTCGATTCAAGCCGGAGAAGTAAGAGCGATTCCACTCGAGGTCCGGGAATTCAATTCGGAGGTCATCGCACATGGCAGCAAGGGAAAAGTAGATGCCTGGGCGATGGGACGATTCTTCAAGTGGCTATGGCTTCAGAAGGATCGGCAGCAGATCGAAGCATGGGCCGATCGTCTGGGAGGAACCGAGAGGTATGGACCTCTGCTGATTCCGCTGTTTGATGACTCCCATTTCAAGATTCTCGAACAGAACCGAGATCGGCAATCTTACAGAGCCACATCTGCGGCTGGAGATCGTGTCATGAGGGTTCACTTTCGCAAGGATTGTGAACAGTTCAGTTTTTGTACTGCACTGGCTTCCATGACCGCCAAGTACCTCAGGGAACTCCACATGGTGCTGCTCAACCGCTGGTGGTCGACCCACGTCACGAATCTGAAGCCCACGGCTGGCTATCCCCAGGATGCGGGTCGATTCATCGGTGAGGTGGAAGCGGCACGCAAGAACCTGGGGATTGAATCGTCATTGCTGGTGAGAAGTCGATAGTCACTGTGTGAGCTCTACTGGAGCGGTTTCATTGCCAATTTTGTGGCTCTAGGCTACCGTTTCATCCGTCCCAGCACGCCTCGTTCTCGCTCCTTGCGAAAGCCTGGCGAAATCCTGGAAGGAGCTTCCCTTGGCCCAGCCGAAACCAACTTCAGACCTCGCCATCGCAAGAGCAGCAACATTGCTCGATATTCGAAAAGTTGCCGCCCGATACGACCTCGATGAAGACCACTTGATTCTCCATGGGAATCACATGGCAAAGGTCAATCTGTCGATTCTCGACCAGATCAGCGACCGCCCACAAGGCAAATACATCGACGTGACCGCCATCAATCCCACACCACTGGGAGAAGGAAAGACTGTCACCACCATCGGGCTGGGCCAGGGTCTCAATCACATCGGGAAGAAAGCAGTCTCGACCATTCGCCAGCCCTCGATGGGCCCGGTGTTTGGCATCAAGGGTGGAGCAGCGGGCGGCGGCCAGAGCCAGGTGATCCCGATGGAGGACTTCAATCTACATCTCACCGGGGATACCCATGCCGTTGGTCTGGCTAACAACCTACTGGCTGCATGGGTCGACACATCGACGCTGATGGGAAATCCACATCGAATTGATCCTCAAAGTGTCAGTTGGAGAAGGTGTCTCGATGTCAATGATCGGACGCTTCGGCAGATGATCGTTGGGCTGGGAGGGGCCAAGAACGGCATCCCCAGGGAGACCGGTTTTGATATCACCAGTGCCAGTGAAGTGATGGCTATCCTTGGCCTCAGTTCGGATGCAAAAGATCTGAGAAATCGCCTCGGTCGAATTGTGGTCGGTCTCAACCAAGATGGTGATCCTGTCACGGCGGAACAAATCGGCGCAGCAGGTGCAATGGCTGTGGTACTGAAGGAAGCGATCCATCCGACCTTCATGCAAACTTTGGAGGGCACCGGCTGCTTCGTTCACACCGGTCCATTTGCCAACATCGCTCACGGGAATTCCTCCATCGTGGCCGACAGGATCGCCCTGAAACTGTGCGACTATGTCGTCACGGAGAGCGGATTTGGCGCAGACATGGGTGCCGAGAAGTTCTTCAACATCAAATGTCGGATCAGCGGGATGAAACCAGATGCAGCGGTGGTCGTGGCGACCATTCGAGCGTTGAAAGTTCACAGCGGCCGATACAAGGTCACTCCTGGCAAACCTCTCACCGAAGAAATCTTGCGGGAAGACATTTCCGCCATCGAAGATGGGATGGTTAACCTACAGCGGCACATCGAGAATGTTGGGAAGTTCGGAGTTCCGGTGGTGGTCGCCCTCAACCGATTCCCGACCGACACGGATGGCGAAGTTGAAGCAGTGCTGGACCTCGCAAAGTCGGCAGGCGCCTTCGATGCCGTGATCTCGGATGTCCATACCAATGGAGGTGCCGGAGGCGCGGCACTTGCAGATGCCGTGGTCAGAGCATGCTCTGAGGTAACCGCAGAGTTCAAGACTCTTTATCCAGATGAGATGTCTATCAAGAACAAGATCGGAACCATCTGCCAGGAAATCTATCGTGCTGACGGAGTCGACTTCAAACCCGCCGCTCGAAAAGCGATCAAGCGCTTCGAGAAAATGGGGGTGGGTCACTTACCGATTTGCATGGCAAAGACCCAGTACTCCTTCTCGGATGACCCCAAGAAAGTCGGGGCGCCCGAGAACTTCCGGATGACGGTTCGAGATATACGGCTCTCTGCTGGTGCTGGGTATCTTTATGCACTCACCGGAGACATCATGACAATGCCGGGACTCGGATCAAAGCCTGCCCTGCTCAATATTGATCTCGATGAAGAGGGCAAGCCGCTGGGACTCTTCTAGAGGTCTGAAATGAAGAGAAGATGATGCTCATTACACTCATCACATGGATGGCAATTGCAGCACCAACGACTACTGACGATGTGGTGGCCAAACCCTTTGTCGTCTCCGGTACGATCAAGTCCCTCGGATCCAAAGAAGCACCGGACAAGCCCCTGATCGTTCGCGACAGAAAGGGCAATATCCAGGTCAAACTGCTACCGACTAGCATCATCGAGGTTCACAAGATCACCACGATCGGGGATCTCGATGGAGGATCGACGATTCATATTCTCTCTCGTAAGCAGGCAGAACAACTCGGAGCCGGTGGCGCTCGCTATCCACCGATGTTGGTGCAGATCCAGTGCATCGTCGCGGGTTCATTCAAACCTCCGAAGGTGCCATCGAAGCTGGCCGCCCAGGGTCTGGTGTGGATCTCCGGAGTCCTCAAGTCGGTTGAGAATGGTCGAGAGCGAGAGGTGGGCGAATACCGACTGGGGACAGCACTCGGAAGCGATGTCCTGCAGATTGAGCGGAAGAAAGCCAAGGTCCTGAAGAAGCGGCAGAAGGTATTTCTCGCGGGGTACCTCGATGATTCCGATCGCAAGAATAGGTCTCTGGAAGCGATCGAGATCCTGATACTGGATCCGCGCTGGAAAAAGTACCACTCGACTCACGATCTTCAGTCTCGCAAACCGCCACCGCGAAAAAAGAAGGGGGAGGATCCTCCTGAAGAGGACGATTTACCCTTCTAGACACGGTCCCGATCGCTGAACAATACCGCCTGATGCAATTTTCTTCCCAACTGGCGCCACCATCCTTCGTCAACATCCGGTAGCTCAACTCCCGGAACAGCGATGATGCCTCGGCAACCCGGATGATAGTAGTCCTTGCTGCCCTTGCTCAGTCGATTCCAGATGCGTGTTCCCACCATCACATCCTGCTGACAACGCTGGCATCTCGCCACATGAGAATGGTGCTGTCCTCTCGCTCGTAACTGATGACAACGCTCACCGTTACCCCCTAGTTCGAGGAATATGTCTCGCCAGACCTTTCCGTGTGGGCGCGCATCGGGACCTGCGATGACATGAGCGAGTTCATGGAGCACGGTGTTGCGGAACTGAGAGACATTCTCATCGAGGCTGAAGATCGGTTCACTGATGCCGATTGCGCGAGTCTTCGGACAAGCATTCCCAGCACTGCGGGTCAGCCTGCGGCTGATATTGATGGTGGTCCCTTCGAGTTCCCCACTGAACTGAGGAAAGTTCTCCCGGACCTCGACCAGGATCAAATTGGATTGCTCCTGTAACCAGCTTTCCTTGCTGGAGGCGTCGCTCATCCTTATTCTCTCCTCAGTTGATCCAGATCTCGACGTAGGTGGTTGATTTCCTGTCGTAGTCGCTGGTTCTCTTCCTTGAGCGCACTCAGATCTCCCGCTCGAGAAGTCACTTCAGCCGAATCCACGAAACTGGCGGCAGACTCGGCAGCCGGGGAAGTGTCCTCAGCCAATTCTGAGGTGGAGAAGTAGGTACCTGCCAGCATTCCGGTCTTGACCGTGGATGAGATTCGCCTTCCAGATGGCTCGAGCCAGACGACCTTGTACAGCCTCTCGTTCTTGGACCCCAACCAACCCATCGCAAACGGTGTCCACCGTATCGAAACCAGTTGATTGCCTTTCTCTTGAACGGTTTTCTCGATCCGTACCTTATCGAGGATTCCCGCAATGATTCGAGCGCCCACCACCAGGGCGAGGATCAGCAGGATCGTCACCATGATTTCCCCAGTACCGGGCAGCAAATCCTTCAGTTGATCCATCTCTCGATCGATCATGATGCCCTCCCATCCCTGGCAAGTTTCTCGATGGCGCCATGCAGAGCCTGAGTGCCCAGCCTCGCCCCTCCAGTTTGAACCACTTCCTCGTAGAGTTGACGGGCGAGACCCAAACCTCGTAGTTCGATGCCCATCCGGTCACATTCATCGAGAGCGATTTCCAGGTCCTTGACGAAGTGCTCGACATAAAAACCGGGGTCGAAGTCACCTGCGAGAATTCTTGGGGCCAGGTGGGTCAGCGACCATGAGCCCGCGGCACCGCCAGAGACACTCTCAAGGACTCGATTCGGATCCAGTCCCGATTGGCGAGCATAGACCAGTCCTTCGCAAATTCCGACCATGGTGCTGGCGATGATGGTTTGATTGACCATCTTGGTGTGCTGGCCTGCTCCATGACCTCCCTGGAGGATCGCTGGCTTCCCCAGGATCTGGAAAATGGGGCTCACTCGATCCAATGCATCCTGATCACCCCCGACCATGATGCTGAGAGTGCCTTCTCGAGCGCCAACATCTCCGCCGGATACTGGAGCATCCAGGACATCGATTCCAAGGCCGACGGCAGCCTCCGCTAGTTGAACAGCCAGTGAAGGAGTGCTGGTGGTCATGTCGATCGCAGTGTGGCAACGAAGTTCATCTGGTGATGTGGAGAAAACACCCTTCTCACCCAGGTAGACCATCTCCACATCTGCAGGATAACCGACCATCGAGATGATGATTTCATGCTCCATCGCAAGTGCCATCGGACTGGGAAACCAGCGGGCTCCGAGATCGATCAAAGATTGAGCTGCCGACCTGGTCCTCGAGTAAATTCCTACTGAATACTCAGCTCTGAGCAGGTTTTCCACCATCGACTTGCCCATCACTCCGCACCCGATCCAACCAACAGTGGGTGGCATCGTCTCTCCTTCGCAAATTCCTGTTGCCTACCTGATGCGCTAGCATGCTGCTTTCTGCATGCTACACGAGACCATCCTACCCAGGTATCTACTGAAGATTTATTGAAATTCGAGAGCGTCAATGGCACCCTGTGTACTCTCTTTCCTATTGGTGGATTGTGAATATTCCGGTGCTCGGATGGATAGGGCCGCTACTCGATGGGTGAAAAGATCAACTTCCTCAGGGAGTACTTCTCCAATCCAGGGTCGATAGGAGCAGTAGCTCCCAGCAGTCGAATACTGGCTTCCAGGATGCTCGATGGCATCTCGCTGGAGAAAGCCGCCACGGTGGTCGAATTGGGTCCGGGCACAGGTGCCCTTACCACCGGGATCCTGCAGCGCATCTCCTCCGATGCGCAGTTCATCTTGATCGAGAAGAACCCGGTATTTCTCGCAGAATTACGCAATTCGTTTGGCAACCTCGAGATCGTAGAGGGCGATGCTGAAAACCTGGTTCACTTGCTCCACCAACGAGGTATCGATGCTGTCGATGTCGTCGTCTCAGGGCTGCCCTGGGCTGCTTTTCCAGAAACGGTCCAGCAGAGCATCCTGTCCGAGGTTCATGACATTCTGGCTCCGGATGGACGATTCGTGACCTTTGCATACGGTGGCATGCACCTGTTGCCCAGGGCCCGCGCATTTCGACATCTTCTCGAAACCTTCTTCGATCAAGTCGAACGCACTCCGCTCGCCTGGCGCAACCTTCCCCCGGCCTTTGCGTACCACTGCAAGAGATGATCTCCGATGGATAAAGTTGAAAATATTTATTATATCTCGCTATTTCTCATCGCAGCCAGCTTGCTGGTGTGGGGACTACGCAGGCGACAGAAGAATACAGTGAAGTTACGCTCTGCTAAAATTGGCCTCGAGGCATCGCGTCTCGGACTGTCGTTTCAGGGGGAATCCGACGTATCCACCGGCGAGTTGCTGACACCACACGATCTGGGAAATAAAGGCCCTGCCAAGGGAGCCCGAAACGTCGCCCGAGGATCCTACAAGGGCCACCCGCTGGTCGCCTTCGAGTTCAGTTATGTCATCAGTACCGGTAAATCTTCTCAAACCATTCGCCAGACCGTGGTGATCCTCGAAAACAGCAAGCACCATCCCCCTCTGGAAATGTGTGCAGAGGGTATGTTCGATCGATTCAAGGAGTATTTCGGTGCTCAGGACTTTGACTTCAGTGCGCATCCGGCCTTCAGCAAGAAGTACCGTCTCAGGGGAACCGATGAAAATTCAATCCGGGATCTGTTTCGCCCAGAGGTGAGGGAATACTTCGAGAACAACGACATGGTCCACCTCGACATCAATGAGCAGCAGATTCTGATCTACCAGCCCGGACGCTACGCCAAGCAGCAGGGCCAATTCGAGGAGTTCCTGCAGAACGCCGTGGAGATCCTGGAACTCCTCGGCAGATAGTCGTCATTCCTTGGCCGCATCCAATCTGGCATCGAGTTGCTCCATGGTGAAGCGCCGACAGGCGATCCAGGACGATTCTCCCGGCGTCCAGTGACCGTATGTGATGGCGATGATGGTGCCATCCTTTTGCTGCAACACGGCGGGATAGGCGCAATCTCCCCTGACATGGTTGTCCATCAACCGAACCCGATACTGGCCCTCGGTTCCATCCACGATGTCTTGCCACTGGCCGACCCAACCGACCCAATCTCCCTTGGTTTCACTCTCTCTCGTCGTATCCCGGAAAGAGATGAAGAGACGCCCATCGCTGGTGTGTGTGGCCGTGTGACGATCGCCCGTGAGAGCAGCGGGAAGTTCCCTCGGTTCAGACCAACTACTTCCTTCATCATCACTAAAGATGACAAAAGAGTTCCGGGTGCGGCTGTTCTCTCGCATCAACAGAGCGATGGTCTTTCCATCCGGTGATCGAATGAAGCCCGGTTCACAGAGATGGACATCTGGACGATGAGCGATGGATGTCGGCTCTGACCAGGTCAACCCACCATCATCCGAAAGGGTTTGAAATACATCGAAGCGGGCTGGCCCTCTCTTCGATCGGAAGAATCTACCATCGTCATGAAACCAGGATGCATAACGGCCATCGGATAGTCTCGCGAGTGAACCCATCACCACGATGCCACCCCACTGACCCGCTTCCTTCAACGGGCTCCAGGAACTGCCGTCATCTTCGCTGACTGCCAGGCGCGCCGGGTAAAGTCCTGACCACAGGATCAACCGCTTCTTGCCATCTCCATCGATGACTCGATGAATCGTCGGAACTTCCTTCGAGGTGGCCCAGTTCTCTGGTGTCGGGAGACGTTCGCTCCAGGTTTTCCCGCCATCGGTACTCTTCTTGTAGACGATCGCTCCACGCCCATGCCCCTTCGGATAGACGCACAGGATGGTCTTGTCATCTTCGAGCAATACAGCGGTCGGATGGCCCAGATACTGCCCTGGTTCACGATCGATCGTGATCACTCCATCGACATCATCTGCGAGGTCGACGATCGGGATGGAGTAGCCAGGCGGCAGTGGTTTGTCGGTCGTGGACGGTAGTTTCGGATCATCCTGGGCCGGGATCAGTGCGACAGCCCAGAACCCGGTGATGATCAGCAGAACCAGTCGAGAAGTCTTCATGCGGATCCCTTCACACTTGCCATCATCGATCTGGATGCACCGTAGACCACTGCGATGACCAGCCCCACGACGATGGCCAGACGTCCTGATTCCGTGGTGCCGGCCCCACTGGAAGCGAGGGCGAACCCGTGGCTGAGAGCGCCGCCCACCAGGATGCCCGCAACCGCCATCGCTGCATCGGCATTTCCTTCACCGGTCATGACCATCTGACGGACGGGACAGCCACCAGCGAGGCAGCCGCAGAGTCCGACCAGGGCCAGTGCCAGCGCCGACCACAAGTGGTCCGTGTGCGCCGCAGGTTGGCCCTCAATTCCAGGAACGGCCTTGCCGGTCGTCAGAACCACGAGTCCGAATCCGATCAGCATCGCCAGCGAAGCCAGCAGCATTCGACGATCCTTCTGGAATACCTGTCTCCCTGCAGTCACGGCGCAGAAACGGGTTGCCGAGAGGAGTATTCCTGCCACCAACGCGATGCCCAGTGAGTACATCCAGGGCGCATGAGGCGGCGGAGGACCCCCATCTGGCCCCGGTCCCGCCAGCTGTCCCTGGAACCAGAGGATCCCCGCCAGCAGCATCAAGCCCGGAAACAGCAAGCCCACCGGGGCAGGTGCTGCTTCCGTTTTTCCAACATTGTAGCCACGTTTCTCGAACAACAGTCCCACTCCGACACCGGCGATGAATCCGGGCAGGGCAATCCAGGCGGTCAGGTCGAGACCACCGAGTCGCTGCAGCATACGAAAGGGGCAGCCGAGAAAGACTAGTGATCCGATTCCCATCCAGATGCCAAAGAAAAACCTGGTCGCTGCATGGCTTCCCGATCTCGCCTGCCACTTGCCCCGGATGGCCATCCACAACAGAGCTCCGAAAACCACTCCGAAGATCTCCGGGCGAAGGTAGGGAAGAGACGCAGGCTTGTCGAAGAGATGCAAGGCTCCTGCAGAATCGCGCAGAAAACAGGCGCCGCAGATTCCCATATTTCCTGGATTTCCGAGGTAAACCAGGGTTCCACACCCCAGTCCCACCAGAAGCATTCCGAGGATTCCCATCCGGGTACTTCTTCCTCCGAGGTCGTCTTTCGGATCGGTTCTTAGCATTCATTCCCTCTCTCTCAAGAGTCAGAGAATACGGAGTCGAGAGTATCGTGGCAATATGCATGCGGACATGGGCCAGTGGCAAGGTCCGATCGATCACCGACCAAAGATCACCTCGGTCACCAGCAGCAAGGTCACATCGCTGCCCTCGATCGATCTGTCTGGCCAGAACACTCTTGGAGCAATCTCCCCGAATAACCATTCTTTGTACAATCTCCGCCGGATTCCGATGCCAACTCCCACTCCTGTTCTGGCCGGTTCATTACCGAGAATCCCGGTCAAATCGCCGTTGAATCTCAGAACGGTTCTCTCATCGATGGGGACAAAGTAACTGGTGGTAAAGATCGCTTCGAATGGCTGCGCCTCGAACCAAACGCCCTCCAACCCGAATCGAATCATCTGATCCTCGATCGCCCGCTCGAATCGCAATTGAGAGCGCTCGCCGAAGCCACTTTCTTCTCTGTGCTCCAGACTCTGGATGAAGCGAACGCTCCACAGGTTGTCCAGATCATGATCCTCTTGCCAGCGCAATCGGACTCGCGTTTTGGGATCTTTCGAGAGTTTCAACCCACCATCGAGCGATAGTCTTCCTCGTGGATTGGAGAAAAGAGCTGCTCGGAGACCCGAGACATCCTCGGCCGCTATCAATCCATCTGGATTCTCAGCCGGGTCTCCCAGCAAATCCTCGAAGTCAGTGAGCACATCCTCCCTGACAGACTCGAGGAAAAAACCCAGTCGCTGGCGAGTCCTTGGAAAGACAGCATGACCTCGCACCTTTACACCGAAGTTGAGACCTCCGCCTTCTCCGAGAAGCAATTCGGAGCGAACTCTGTAGCGTGTAAGTCCCGCTTCTGATTCGAGCCTGGGATCACCAAAAAAGTCATCGAGACGATCGCTCAGATCGAGAATCCTATCGCCGAAATCACTATGCATCTTCTCGAGACGCCTCGGCATCGGAAGAGGTTCATCTGCAATTTCGTCTTCAGCTGGGACCTCCGCCTGGAGCGGGTTCCGCGACCTGGGCAGTGGTAGATCTTCAGCGGCTGGGGCCTGAATCGAAGGGTGTGGATCGGCCAGGCTGGGACTGCTCATCGGCCCCATTGGCAGGAATAGGTTGAGTAGCAGGAGCCACCACAGGATTCGAAATTGGCTGAGCAGGAACTGTCCCCTCCTATCGGCGAATCCCTCGCCGATTTCTGACCCCCCGAATGGTAATCCAATGCCAACATCACTCCAACCCCTGGCAGGGTGTATCCTGATATTCCATGAAAGGCAGATCATGATAACCAAGTTCGCCTGGCTGCTCATCGGATCGATCTCGATCAACACCATCCTCATTTCATCTTCACTCTTCTCGCAAGAAGTCGAGAGCGGCAAGAAAGCAGCCAGCACTCCCTCGGGCAAACATGAGGGCGGGTACCTATTGATGGCACCACTAGGCAGCAACGATGTTCATCTGCTTGATCGTGACGGCGAATCGATTCACCACTGGAATGGAAAACATCGACCGGGACACTCGGTCTACCTGCTAGATGATGGATCCCTCTTGCGAACTGGTTCTCTCGGTCGCCGAGGAGCATTTGGATTCCAGGGTGGTGGTCTCGGAGGGGTAGTCGAGAAGGTCTCATGGTCTGGCGAAGTCACCTGGAGTTTGGACTGGGCTTCTGAAAAGCACATCTCTCACCATGACATCGAACCTCTCCCCAACGGCAATTTTCTCATGATCGCATGGGAGAAGAAGAACAAGGAAGAATGCCTCGCCGTCGGTCGGCATCCAGCATTGCTCCCGCAGGATGAGTTGTGGGTCGACGCCATCCTGGAGATCCACCCCACAGGAAAATCCGGTGGCGAAGTGATCTGGCGCTGGAGCCCCTGGGATCACCTGATCCAGGATATCGATCCAGAAAAACCAGATCACGGCAGTGCTTCTGACCATCCTGAGAAGATCGACATCAATTATGTCTCGTTTCAGAGTCGTGAGCTGGGACAACCGGACTGGATGCACACCAACTCGGTCGACTACAACCCGCACCTCGATCAGATCATTCTCAGCGTTCACGGTTTTGATGAGGTCTGGATCATCGATCACTCGACAAGCGGGGCAGAAAACCCCGGACTGCTGTGGCGCTGGGGAAACCCACAAACTCACGGCAGGGGGAGTGACTCGGACCGAGAACTCTTCAAGCAACATGATGCGCATTGGATCTCAGCTGGCCTGCCAGGCGAAGGTCACATCATGATCTTCAATAACGGCCAAGGCCGTCGAGGAAATTATTCGACGGTGCTGGAACTCGCCACTCCCATCACCGATGGAGGTCAGTACCTGCGTGATAAGGAAAACTACTTCTCCGCTCCTGAACCGATCTGGAAGTATGAAGATCCTGGCAACTTTTTCTCTTCTAACATCTCAGGCGCAGAGAGATTGCCTGGCGGAAACACTCTGATATGCAGCGGAGCTAACGGTCAAATTTTCGAGGTGACCAGTGATGGGACCGTCGTCTGGGAGCACATCAATGAGGGCGGTTTTGGTGAGCGAGGTGCCGGGATTCGAGGAGGCGGTGCACGCGGTGGAGCGGTCTTCCGGGTTCCCTGGATCTCTCCCGATCATCCGGGATTGCGCCCGGTCGAGCCCGTCAGGAAGAAACCAGCACGGGGCACCGCACTCTGATGAGTTCACGGCTTGAAGGCGATCGCTTTCATGGGAGCCGCGACATCAAGGGCACGCTGGTTGAAACAGGCAATCCAACTGGTCCAGCGTCGAATCTGCTCCGCATTCAGGGTATGGCGATGGCGGTGCGAGCCCACTGCTGAACAGGTACATCAACAGGTAGATCGGGTCGGAGATGTCGTTGACTCCATCATCATTGGAGTCGAGCACATCTGGACATGAACAGACCGCAGTGCAACCAAACAGTACTCCCAGTTGCATGACCACATCTCCGATGTCTATCATCCCATCCCAGTTCGCATCGGCCCGGATGAACTCTGGAGGTGGAAACCCCTCCTGTTCATAGATGATGACCACATCGGCGAGTTCGTCGATGAGAGTCAGGTCCAGAACCTGATCGTTGTTCACATCCATCATGACGGCACAACTGGCGGCTATTGGAGCAAGAATCTCCTGGAAAAATGTGAAGTTTCCATCTCCGTCATTGAGATAGATGAACCAGTCACCCAGGTAACTGGAGATCACCCAGTCGAGATCACCATCTCCGTCGAGATCGCCCACATCCGTCGAGAGTGGAAAGTTATCTGCTGGATATGCCGTGGCAGGAGAGATGGTCCCATCGCCGTTGCCAAAGTTGGTGGTGCCATTGTCCTGACTGGCGTTAACACTGGTCACATCGAGATGTCCATCGCCATTGAGATCCCCAAGGGCCAGCATCCAGGTGCCACTCGCTGCAGGTCGGCTGCCCGATTCGGTGAAAGTTCCGTCACCATTGTTCAGGTTCACGACGATCTCACCACTGTTGATCATGCCGATCACCAGATCGAGCAGACCATCTCCATTCATGTCTCCTGTGGCCAGTGATCTTTCCCCCGAGCCACCCCCCTCGAAGTAAGTGGGTGTACCGAAGACCCCGGTGCCATTGTTGAGTAGGATCGATAAGTTTCCGGTGCCGTAGTTGGTGTTGACCACGTCCTGGTCGCCATCGCCATCCACATCGAGCACTGCGACTCCCCGAGGAGCAAGCCCAACATTGATCTGCTGCTGTGGAGCGAAGGTGCCATCTCCATTCCCGAGCAGTACGGAAACGGTATCGGCAGCGATGTTGCAAACCACGATGTCGACGAATCCGTCTCGGTTGAAATCTGCGGGCTCGTTAGGGCTCGCCTGCAGGTTGACGGGACTCGTAGGGTTGACCATGGAGCTGAACTGGCCGCTGTCATTTCCTAGATTGAGGTAACACCTGACATCCGCAGTGTCTTCATTGATGACAGAGATATCCAGATGGCCATCATTGTTCAGATCGGATCCCAGGCCTCCGTAACTTCGCGTGGACTGAGACGGGTTCGTCCGAGTGGACCAGACATCTGTCTGAATCAGTTGCAAGTTTGCCGGTGCAGATTGTGTCCAGAACAGAAAGCTGTATCCCCCCTGCTGGATCGAGGCCCCGCTGACCGCAGTGATCTGTTCGGAGAGGATCACCATCACCTGCTCACCGGCAGAAAATGGATTGTCGGGAGTGAGCCGAATGGAGGATCCGCCACCGACCACCTCCAGTGTCCCTTCTGCAGGACCACTCCAGCGACCTATCGCCCAGCATGAACCGAAGGTGACCGATGAGGGGTCGATCGGTTCCGGGAAGTTGATCCAGATGGCGGTGACGACCGAAGCGGTCAATTCGTTACTCGTTGGAATAGTACTGACGACTGCGAGAGCACCCTGCTGCGCCTCGACCGTGTCGAGGGTAGGAGCGACGAAGGAAAGCAGCGCAACTACCAGCAAATAGAGTGGCCGAATACTGAACCTGAACATCATGGCTCCTTCAATTTGGCGATGCTGAGTCACCCTCCATCATAACAGGTAACATTTCCGATCTCTAATCTCTCATCGGGATCCGAGAGCCTCTACTCGAGACATTCACCGACGATGATTGACTTTCGGGGACCACCCCGGATCTCTGGAAAGCATCGATGCGTTATTGATCCAGGTGCCCTGCATCGCTATCCCCCATCTCGACAGCTGTACCAGGGAAGTACTCCCTCCAGCGTTTGTCGACCACTCTGGCGGTATCAGGATCGCAGAACAACTCGTCGGGATAACCCGACTTCATCCTCGCATCGATGGCGATCGGTGGATGATGGGCGACGTGATTCCTCACCACCTCGCTCTGTCGTGAATAGATGTCTGCCGCCGGCTCGAAACGAGTGAAGGTGTTCCACAGGAATCGTGTCACCGATCGAGTCGCAGCCACTGCATCATCCACCAGGATGACCAGCGGCCAGTTCTCGAGCGATTCCGCTGCGAGACAGCGATTTGCCGCGTCAGGTTGGTTCGCGTGAGATGGGCCCTCCACCACCAGACAACCGGCGCAAAAGACCTCTGCACGGGTGAATCCCTCCGGCAGCTGACCATCAAACACGCGGGGCAGGTCTCGGATAGGATCGCCCAGGCCGAGCAAGAATCCCTTGGATCCTTCATTCACCGCTGGACCTGCATAGTCGAGGGTGTCCATGCTGGTGCATGCGATGACGTGCAGATCCGTCCTGAAATCGGCCCGCGCCAGGATGTGCTCCAGCGTTGCACGGAAATCTTTCAGGTCGACTCCTCCATCGGTCAACAGCAAGAATTTTGTCAGGGAGAGTT
This sequence comes from Planctomycetes bacterium UBA1146, assembly GCA_963694575.1. Taxonomy (GTDB): domain Bacteria; phylum Planctomycetota; class UBA8108; order UBA1146; family UBA1146; genus QNYK01. The sequence continues at coordinate 15,886 of CAVOEM010000016.1, forward strand.
GTCCTTCTCCGAGGATTCGGAATGCAGACACCATCGCTTCCCGCGGATAACGATCCGTCACGATGGCCGCACCCAGCGAGTGATATCCGGTCTCGCCATAAGACCAGAGATCGCGAACCGTGGGCATCACCAGCGGAAACAATGGGGAGAGAAGCTCCTGGAGAAAATCTCCCAGAAAGAAGTCTTCCTGCCGTGGCTTCCCCACCACTGTTGCCGGATAGATGGCTCCCTCACGATGGGTGATCCCGTTGACCTTCATCACCGGGTAATCATGCTTCAAGGAGTAGTATCCGTAGTGATCTCCAAAGGGACCTTCAGGCCATCGCTGTCCAGGTATTGAGGTCCCATGGATGGCAAACTCGCACTCGGCGATGAACGGAAGTGGCTGCCCCGGGACTTTCGAGAGGCGAAGGGGTGCACCCTGAAGCAACGAAGCCAGCAACAACTCGCCGATATTTTCCGGCAAAGGAGCCACCGCACTGGCGATCAAGGCCGGCGGTCCACCGAGGAAACAGGTCACCGGCAATGGCTTTTGCAGCCGCTCCGCTTCCATCAGGTGATATCCAGAACCCTTGTGAATCTGGAAGTGGAGTCCAAGGTGACTCGAATCGTGACGTTGCATCCTGTACATACCGAGATTGTGCCGTCCATCGACCGGATGTTCGGTGTAGACAAGAGGCAAGGTGATGAAGGGACCACCATCCTCGGACCAACTGGTGATGATGGGCAGATCCTTCAGATCCAAGTGGGGATCCTGATTCTCCAGCACCGCACCACCCGCTCTTCTCTTCATCCCGACCTTGAGCAAGGTGCTTGCGACATCTCGGGCTCCCCAGATTTTGTCGAGTGTTGGGGGCATCATCGTCTCTGCCAGATGTACCAGTCGGCGAAGAAATTTCTGGCCGTGATCTCCGAAGCCCATCTCGACTCTACGCTGGGTTCCGAACAGATTGGTGACCAGCGGGAATTGGGATCCGATCGGATTCCGGAACAAGATGGCAGGACCGCCACCGGCAATCACTCTCCTGTGGATTTCCGCAACCTCGAGCCGAGGATCGACAGGGGCATCCACTTCCACCAGATCTCCCGATCGGCGAAGTTGGTCGAGAAAACTAGCCAGATTGCGATGCATCGAATCCTCCCGGCCACATCTAGGCCTGGGGTCGATGCTGCGTTCTACACGGTCCCGTGTCCAGTGCTTCAGATCGCATCCCGAGCCTGAAAGGGGACCCCCTCGATACTCTTCAACTGGACCTGGTTGCCTTCGACCACCTCGATCTCGACCTTGCACTTCTCGAGCAAGTCACCTTGAAAGCGCTCTTCCATCGCCGAAGCGATCGCTTCCGGATCGATAGCACTGTCGGTTCCGATTCGCATCTCGATACACGTGATGCGGATCAGGCCCCCTAGCAATGCCTGGATGCGGGCGGATTCGAGGATGCGGGCGAGCAGCGGCACCGATCAGGTTCCTTCCAGTTCGAGCTTCAGTTCCCGGCTTGTCAAAGATGCCAGGCTCAGATGACTCTCTTCGGAATGAACCCCCCGATGAGTGAAGTTCTTTTTCAGAACGCCCAATTGGTGCCGGGTAGCCCCTCAATCCTGGACAGCCGTCGCAGGATCCAGATTGCTGATCTGTCACCCTCCGGGGCGAAAATGGATTTTATCCGGCCCCCAGAGCCAGAGCGATCCAACTTCTCACTCCGACCGGCATCGCCTCATCATCGACCTGGAATCGAGGATGATGGCAGAAGTAGACGATCCCCTTCTGCGCGTCTCGATTGCCCAAGAACATGAAAGCTGCCGGGATTTTTTCGCCGTAGTAGGCGAAGTCCTCCCCACCCAGGCAAGGCTCCCCCTCGTCGGAGAGAGGAACTTCCGCGGAGACGGACCGCCTCACTTCTTCGCACGCCTCAGGGTCATTGAAGGTGACTGGATATCCCTCGGTGATTTCAACCTGAGCAGAACACTGGTGGGCTGTGGCCACCGCCTCGGCAACCTCCGCCAGCCTTCGCCGAGCGGTCTCCCCCACCTCCTTCTCGAAGGATCGGATGGTGCCTCTCAATTCGATGGTCTCTGGAATGACGTTGTCAGCGCTACCGCCATGGAACTGTGTGAAGGTCAGTACACTGGAACGGATTGGATCGATGTTGCGTGACACGATATGTTGCGCAGAGTTGATGATTTGACTGCCACAGAGCACTGGATCCGCACAAGCATGAGGAGCGGCTGCATGCCCTCCCACACCCTTGACCAGGATGCGAAATGTATCGGGCTGAGCCATCGTCGGTCCATCGATGATGCCGATCTTGCCGGTATCGAATAGTGGCCAGACATGCATGCCAAAGATCCGATCCACTCCTTCGAGACAGCCATCTGCGATCATCGCCGGGGCACCTCCAGGGAGTGCTTCCTCGTTCGGCTGGAAGATGAATCGGACCGAGCAAGGTAGGCGATCGCGAATTCCGGAGAGGGCCCGGGCCGCACCTACCAGCATCGCCGAATGAGCATCATGGCCACACATGTGAGCCGCACCGGGGATCGTGCTGCGGTGAGGCAACTGTGAATCCTCATCCATCGGAAGCGCATCCATGTCGGCTCGAAAGGCAATACAACGAGTGGATCCGGGGACCACGATGTCACCCACCACTCCTGTCTTGCCGATCTGCTCACGCGTCTCGATTCCCGCCTCTCGCAACTGATCGGCGATGAGTCCAGCGGTCCTGACCGTATCGAAGCCGATTTCCGGGTGAGCGTGAATATTGCGCTGAAGCGTGATCACCTGCTCCATCACGCTGTCGGTGAGCTTCTGAACATCCAGATCCTTGATGGTGGCCATCGGTCCTCCTGATTCCACAACGATCCAGATCTCCACGATCCGGATCTCCTCGACGCTAGATTCTGGACCATCCACGCTGTCCGGGGAAGGCGGTCAAGTTGCCGACATCGAGAGGTTCGGCTACCCTCGAACCCGAAGGGCTGGTTCCCTTCCCAATCTGGAGGACCTGATGGCCGAAAAGTTGACGAGCCAGAGTGACGATTACCCACGTTGGTACCAGGAAGTGGTACAGCGAGCAGATCTTGCGGAAAACGCCCCGGTCCGTGGATCGATGATCATCAAGCCCTACGGTTATGGACTGTGGGAACGGATGCAGTCGATTCTCGACGGTATGTTCAAGGAAACCGGACACGTCAACGCCTACTTCCCATTGCTGATCCCGGAGTCCTTCCTCAAAAAGGAAGCGGAGCATATCGAGGGCTTCGCTCCAGAACTTGCAGTGGTCACCCATGCCGGTGGGAAAAAACTGGAAGAACCCTACGTGATCCGACCCACCTCGGAGACGATCGTCTGGGACGCATATCGCAACTGGATCCAGTCCTACAGAGATCTTCCGCTTCTGATCAATCAGTGGGCCAATGTGATGCGCTGGGAGATGCGCCCAAGACTTTTCCTCCGCACGACAGAGTTTCTCTGGCAGGAGGGACACACGGCTCACGCCACCGCTGAGGAATCACACGAGGAAACGATCCAGATGCTCGGGATCTATGCCAAATTTGCCGAGGAATACATGGCGATGCCGGTGATTCAAGGGATCAAGACCGAGCGCGAGAAGTTTGCCGGTGCCGTGAAGACCTATTCGATCGAAGCGATGATGGGGGATGGCAAGGCACTTCAGGCGGGCACTAGTCATGATCTCGGTCAAAACTTTGCTCGTGCGTTCGACGTCAAGTACCAGACCTCCGAAGGAAAAGAAGAGTATGTCTGGGCCACTTCCTGGGGAGTCTCCACTCGCCTGATCGGAGCTCTGGTGATGGCCCACGGCGATGATCGAGGGCTGGTACTTCCACCGCGACTGGCACCGATCCAGACCGTCATCGTTCCGATCTACAAGGGGGATGATCAGAGGATTCCTGTTCTGGAGGCTTGTACACGGATGGAAAAAGCTCTCAAGGACGCCGGAGCCAGAACCCACCTCGACGATCGCAGCCAGTACCGCCCCGGTTACAAGTTCCACGAGTGGGAACTGAAGGGCGTCCCGGTGCGAATCGAGGTCGGTCCCCGCGACCTCGAAAAGGGCGAGGTGATGCTGACCTTCCGCCACAGCGGCGAGAAGAAATCCCTACCCATCGATGCGGTCGCGACCGAGGTGATGGACGTGCTGGAAGAGGCGCAAAAAGAGCTGTTCGAGAAGGCTTTGGCCGCCCGTGAAGCCAACACCCACACCATTGATAGCTACGACCAGTTCAAGGAGCAGGTCGATGGGGGCGGCTTCTTCCTGTGCCACTGGGACGGCACAAGCGAAACCGAGGAGCGGATCCAGCAGGAGACAAAAGCGACCATCCGCAATCTCCCCCTCGATGCTCCGGATGATCCTGGCCAGTGCATGGTGACTGGAAAACCCAGCGCACATCGAGTGCTCATCTCGAAGGCATATTGATGATCTGGCCCCTGTTAGCGATGGTCTGGCTCGCTCCTCTGACCGTAGAGGACGCTGCTGCCAGTTACACCATCTCGCTCGACGCCGCCGCACAACATCGGGTCACGGTCGAAGCGGTTTATCCCGCTGCAGAATCATCTTCACTGGAACTCTGGATGCCGGTCTGGACCCCGGGTTCTTACAAGATCCGCGATTACGCCCGACACATCGAAGAGTTGCAGGCATTCGATTCAGCCGGCGAGCCGCTGACGATTCATCGACCGAGCAAGAATGGCTGGATCGTGGAGACCCGAGGCCACGGAGATGTCACGGTCCGCTACCGTCTCTATTGCAAGATCCTCTCGGTCAGAACCAACTTCATCGAAGCGGGATCCGGTTTCCTCAATGGGGCGGCAACCTTTTTGCTTCCGCGTGGCCAGGACGGTCCCTTCGACATCACCATCGAACTGCCCCCTGAGATGAGCCAGGTCGTGACCTGCCTGACCGAAACCGCTCCCACACGATGGCGCGCTCGAAATGTCGATCACCTGTGCGATTCCCCCATCTTGCTGGGAAACCCAGAAATTCGCGATTTCGAGGTGGAATCGGTGCCCCACTCTCTGGTCAATCTCGGTGCCGATGGCCTCTGGGACACCGATGCATGCGCCGAGGAGGTGCAGAAGATCTGCGAGGAACTGGTTCGCTTCTGGGGGGAGATCCCCTATTCCAGCTACCGGTACCTCAATGTCATCGCCGAGGGCGGAGGTGGTCTAGAGCACAAGGATTGCGCCCTGATGCTATCTGGGCGCTGGAGCTGGGGAGACGAGGATCGGCGCAAGGGATGGTATGGCCTGATCAGTCACGAACAGTTCCACGCCTGGAATGGTAAACGACTCCGCCCTGAAGCTCTGGGTCCGTTCAATTACGAGGAGGAAGTTCTCACACCCGATCTCTGGTTTGTCGAGGGTTTCACCAGTTACTACGATGACCTACTCATCGCTCGGGCGGGGCTGATCGATCAGAAGAAGTACCTCGAGGGTCTCGCCAAGCAGATCAAGGATATCCAGAAGACACCCGGAAGGCTGGTGCTCCCACTGTCACGCGCCAGCACCGATGCCTGGATCCGTTACTACCAGCGCGATGAAAACTCGGTCAACAGCCAGATCTCCTACTACACCAAGGGTGCGATGGTCGCCTGGCTTCTCGATGCCAGGATCAGGACTGCAACCCTCCACCAACGCACCCTCGATGACGCGATGCGGCTCGCCTTCCAGCGATACTCCGGCGAGAAGGGTTACACCCACGATCAGTTGAGGGGAGTCTTTGAGGAGGTGGCGGGCATCGATCTCTCCGATTGGTTCCACCGCTTCATCGACGGCACCGATGAACTGGAGTATGAGGAGGCACTGGAAACCTTTGGGCTTCGTTTCGAACCTGAAAGTGAAGAGGAGCAAAAGAAGCCTCCGAAGGGTTGGCTCGGGATCGAAGCGGGAGAAAAGGGTGGGCGCTGGTCGGTCACCCGAGTCCGCAGCGGGACTCCCGCGTATCTGGCCGGACTCAATCCCGGAGACGAATTGATCGGGCTCGACCAGTTCCGCTTGAGTGCCTCCACTTGGGAACAGATTCGCCGCCAGTATCTTCCCACCAGCGAGGCGACATTGCTCGTGTCTCGCCGTGGTGCGTTGGTTCCGCTGAAGGTCCTGTTCGGTGAAGAACCTCGAAATCGCTGGAAACTACAGCCCCATCCGGAAGCCACCGAGGAGCAGGTCGAGCGGCGCGTCCAGTGGCTCGGAAAGGCGGGTGCCCAGAACCAGGAGGCCCAGACCGAAAAATCGCCTGAGAGCCCTTCCAAAGCCACCGATGGGACTTCTGGCCGCCGGTGACCGTTGCTGGCCACGGCCCCTGGGTGGGCGATCCTCGAATCGCATCCTATCCTCAAGATGGAAGGGAACCCGAACCCGTTGCGCCGTTCCCCCATCCAAGTCCAGGAGGATACATTGACCACAGCCATCGAGAGTTATTCCCAACGTCGTGAGTTCGTGAAACTCCCGACCGAGATTCCGGTCCGTTACAAGTTCCTCTCCAAGGAGGTCGAGATCTCCGAAGAAGCCGTCTTCGAGGGATCGACCTCGCAGATCGGTGGAGGAGGCTTGATGCTTCACGGCAAGATCCCCAGTTACAACTGGATCCCCGCCCTCCTCATGGGCAAGATTCACCTGGGGGTAAATCTGTTGCTGCCCTCGCTGGATCATGCGATCAAGGGGTTGTGCCAGGTCGCTTGGATCGAAGAGATCCCGGAAAACCGTGACCGCTGCACCTTGGGCCTCCGATTCATTGACATCGAAAAGGAAGATCAAGACCAGGTGATGAAGTACCTGATCCGCTCACAAGTACGCCGCTGACCTGAGAGGTGCGGCGATCCTCGAAAGGGTGCCGCACCATTCAGTCGACTCGGACCATGATTATCGCACTTCTTCTCTGGCTCGCCGCTGAAGTGTTCACTCCCGCTCCTCCCGATTGGTCAGCGGGCTGGTTTCCACCGGGTCACCTTCTCATCCCCCTGCTGATCCTGATCTTGGCTCCTGCGCTGGTGCTGTTGGCCTATCTGATGCTGGTGAAACTGGTGCAGTCTGTCCGTGGCCAGCAGGACTTCACCGGTTCACACTATCAATACTACCTTCGCATCCAACCCCCAGTTCTGCTGCTGACATGGGCCACGATGCTGTGGCTAGCCCACTGGTATGACCAAG
>CAVOEM010000017.1:0-22155 GCA_963694575.1 Planctomycetes bacterium UBA1146
GGACCGCACCCCCTGCACCCGCACCACCGGCAGCCGCACCCTCAGGAGCGAGGTATGAATCCCCTCCGGTGGCATAGATGCCAGCGGTAGAATGAATCACCATCGGTCCACTGGCGGTGATCTCGAAGTATCCACCACCACCACCACCACCCGATCCCGGAATCGCAATGTCGCTATCGGTATCATAGATGGAGCCACCCCCAGCACCGCCCAGGCCGCCGACATTCAGAGAAAGGCTGGATCCTGGATTGTCGGGGTCGGGAACGATGAAGGAAGCAGTACCATAGGCACTTCCCCCTTGCCCCGCCTCGGGGAACTCCGGAACGGTACACGCGCCGGCGCCGGTGCCATTGGCTCCCGAATCGGCATATCCACCGCCACCACCGCCACCGACTGTGCAGGTCAAGCCAGATCCTTCAGCGGCTTGGCCACCGGTCGACGCCGCGATCAGATCGGGAGGAATGGTGCCACCCGGATCTCCTCCAGGTGGGACCCCGCCATAGATCAGATTCGCAGGAACTCCGTCAGGAATCCCTCCATCCTCGCCATCGGTGAGGAGACCCAGCTGGGCCAATCCACCCTGGCCTCCGGCCCCTCCACCGGCTCCGGCACCACCACCCAGGGCGATCACTGGATTGGCTGGATCGGTCAGATCAGGGATGCCTCCCGGCAATCCGCTCAAATCCACGGTTCCCGACAGATCGACACTACCGGCAGATCTCAGGATGAGTGAGTTGAATCCTACCGCCTCGAGTAAGGCGAACTCCTCGATGATGATCGAAGCGAACTCGAAAACTCCAGCGACGCCGTTGTCGTAGATCAAACTTCCCGCACCGTTGACGATGGTCCCCGCATCGGTATCGACCAGATATGGACTATCGGCAGCGGTCAAAAACATCACCGTGGTCCCGACACCCACCTCGATCACGCCGGAGGAGACTCCAAAGGAGGTCCCTGCACCGACTCCGAGAGGGGGGAAAAGGGTGTTCACATCGATCGTTCCAGGAGCCACCAGGGCGCCATTCATCTCGAAGCGAACCTGACCTTCTGCACCCGCTCCCCCCTTCTGGATCTGAGATCCGTTGGGGGACTCGAGCTGGATTCCACCGAATCCTCCGGTCGCCTGTATCGATGCCGAGGCACCCACTTCCAGGTCACCGGTCGCTCTCACGATCAGCGTTCCACCACCGCCACCGCCACCGGCTCCAGCAGTCGTTCCCTGAACACCGCGCTGACCGCTTCCACCGGAGAGCAGGATGGAGCCGTTGATTCGCATCGAACCCGCGACCACGATGCCCATCGCTCCGCCGCCACCGCCGCCGCCGCCGCCATTATTGACGACCGGGACCGCAGTCGTAGTGGCGCGCCGTGTTCCGGCTCCACCACCGCCTCCGCCACCGCCACCCCTGAGTTGAATCCCCAGGGAATCGGATGTCGGAAAGCCGCCATCTCCATTGTGGCCTCGATTGGTGAGGTTGTAGGACGTGGTGATGATTCCTGGCTTGCCGTGGGTTCCACCACCACCTCCACCGGCATTGCCGGCTCGAGTGGCATAGATCGACGCCGGAATCACCAGGTCGAGAGAAGTACCGCCGCCACCTCCGAATTCTCCTGCCGTCGACGGAGTGACACTGGAGATCCGCTGTGTGGCTGCATTGAGTTCCATCATCGAGCCCGATCCGCCAGCTCCTCCGGCAGGGCCGCCCACTCCACCGGCAGCAGGAGTGGTCCCTGCCACCCCCTCCAGACCATCTTGACCGGAGAGGTCGAGGGTTCCCGACATCAGGAATACCAGGTCATCCGGATTTCCGGTACCGGAGCAGCGAATCACCACCGGCGCATCGATGGGACCGGTCAGTTGGACGATCGCATTCTCCTCCAGATTGAAGGTGCGCATCTGAAACTCGCCCGGGGTCCCCCCGGCAAGGATCTCGATCGGCGGATCTTCCGTCACATCGTAAATTGAGCCATTGAGGCTATTCATCTCGTAGGTTCGATCCGCTTGAAGAGTCACATCTACGGTGCCCGTCCCGACCGAGTAAGCCGAGTTTGGCTCGGGAGAGAGCGCATTGAACTCGAGCAGACCACCCCCCCAGATCGCAGAGCCCGCCAGTGGATCATAATTGGTGAGGGTGACGAAACTCTCGACCAGGGCTCCTTCGGCGAAGCCACCCGCAGAGTTGTTGATGACCAGCGAACCGGAAGTCCAGACACCTGCAGCATCTTGTAATGCAGTGCTGGGAACCGGATCCGAAAGTTGCAACCTGACCCGGACGACGGTCAACCCTGGGGGAACATCGAGGCGGCTATCCCATTGAAAGGTGAACCTCTGCCCGGGAGCCACGGTAAACGGAGTGGTATTGTTGAATTCAAATCCACTTGGGACAAAGCCTTGCCCATCCCAGCTTCCCTCGAGTTCTGAACACTGTGTCCAATCGCCAGATCCGGCCGGATTCTCGAACTCTGGAATCGCATCGAATCGTCCTCGGACCGGTGAACAGAGGGTCACGAACTGAAGTGGGATCACTCCCGCCCGTACTCCTCCCGGAATCAGCCCGGCAACGGTGTAAGGCGGAACCGCAGAGAATTCCCCCGGTGCCAAAACCGTCGCCAGCGGCACCTGGATCTCGGAACTATTGAGAGGCAACCCTGCAGTGGATGCCGTGACCGAGATCGACAGTGCAGATGTATCTCCGGAGGGGATGATTCCCGTCGGCAACTCGACTCGAACCGCTTCCATGTCGGAAGGAAGAGTGTAGTTGACCGCGCCGGTACCGGTCTGGACGCTGGGCGATACCTGGCTGGTGGTTCCATCATCGACATTGGCACTGGTGACCGAACTCAGGTTGTAGCCGTAAAGCACCACCACGTTACTCGGAACAATCGTTCCGCCAGCGTTCTGGAAGATGGTATTCCCATCATCGCCCACCGCGAATCCAACCAGTTCCGGGGCTGCGGTAAACACATCGGCACCGGAATAGATTCCGTTGACGAACAGTTCGACAGTACCGCTGCGAACGCCACTCGGAACGACCACCTGGAGGAACGAAGGCGCACCGCAGGCGTTCGGATCGGTCGTGTCGACATTGACGTTGGTGACATAGCCCTCGAGGATGGTCTGGTTACTGAAACTGCGAAACAGAACCCGGTTCAGTGGGAGCACCGGATCAAAATTCACCCCTTCGAGAGTCAACGACGTGCCGCCGGTACCCTGGACTGGATCGGGGGCCACATTGTTGAGGCTGGGTGAGACACAGTCGGGTGGCTCGGGTGGCTCGGGTGGTGCCGTGACCGGTGGATCACCGAAACCCGCTCCAAAGCGGTGACCGGTATCGCAGCCACCGACGAACACCGAGAGTGTGAAAATCGTCAGTAGCAAAATTCTTGATGTACGTGTCGACATGTCCGCGTTGAGCACGCTGGATCTCCTTTCCCCCGTGCGGTCCAGGTGGGCACTCTGGAACCAGGACGGGGCTGCTTCATTTCATGACGAACGAGACCAACCCGATGTGAACCCTCGCGGGAAGCACCGGACTCATTTCGTTCCATTTCCTTCAAATCTCACGCAAATCTTCGGCCATACCGACGGCGACCCTTCCCCTGGGGGAAGAGACGGGGTTTACGCAGGATCCGAAGATCTGCGGAACCCATTGCCGTCAAGGAAGGTTAACGATTCGTACCGGGGATGTGCCACAAGTGGCACGGTCCAACGACGATTCCATTCGCCAGATCCAGATCTTCTCCGGATCGACGATTGTGGACTCGTTCCCAGGGACGTACCTGGCACCTACCCGACGAGGACGCACCTCCTACTGACCACCTCCCGGAGGAGACAGAAAGGCATCGTATACCGGATACGCAAGGAGTCAATATTTCAGAGGGTGGCATTCCGAGCGATGCACCCCCAGGATGGGGGTCATCCCCCCGGCAGATCCAAGGGAGGCGAAAAGCCAGAGAGGAGTACGGTGAGACGATTCCTTCGCCGAGTCTTTGGAAAGGAACTGGAGGGGACCCGTAGACTGTTCGGGTTCCTGAGGAAGCGATCTGCCCCCCCCTCAGCGGCGCTTCAAAAGCGTAATACCCCCTCTCAGGACGATCCTGGTGGTCGCCCCACTGGGCGACAGCGACCTCCATCTACGGAAATGGCGGGTCAGAGCCCTCGCCGGAAACCCCCTCGAGGGAGGCGTAAAAAGCCACCGCTGCCACGTCCATCTTCCACCGCCAGACCGTTACGCTCTCGCCCTGCCCCCTCCGGTACGCCGGGGAAGGCGCATATTCGAGCCGATCGGGTCGGTCCGCTCGACCGGGAAATCGCTCACTCTCCCTCCGATCCCTTCACCTCGGTGGTGGCCTCGGTGGTGCTTCACCTGCTGCTGCTGCTGCTGCTGGTGCCGCTACTGATCCCCGAGGCTCCTGAGCCTCCCAAGACGTGGAGCGTGGTGGTGACGCTGGAGCCAGAGAAGACCCCGCCGGTGATCGACCCTTTGCCGACCCCGGTGGAGGAACCCGATCCACAGCCGATCATCGCAGCGGAACCGGTCGAGGAGCAGACCCCAGCCGCCGACTCGGAAGCCGTAGCGGAGCCTCCAGCGAGCGAATTCGGCATGCCCCAGGAAGCCGATGGAAGTCGTAGAAGTGGCACTGCTCGTCAGCGGGCTCTCGCTCAACAGGGTGGAAATGGTGCGACAGAAAGGGCGGTGAAAGCGGGACTGGATTGGCTGATACGCCACCAAGACAACGATGGCAGCTGGTCTCCCGATCAATTCCACAAGCACTGTAACGATCGGGACAATCCCTGCTCGGGGGCCGGCTATCGGGAGCATCGGGCAGGGATCACCGCCCTCTCCTTGCTCGCACTGCTGGGAGATGGCCACCTGCCCCGACAAGATCACGACCCTCTCGATGATGCGACTCATCGAGCCCTTCACTGGTTATTGCAGCACCAGGATTCGACCGGTTGCATCCGCACCGACCCCTCGAGTGGAGCGAGGAACCTGTATGACCACGGGATCGCCACTTTTGCCCTATGCGAGGCTGCCCAGTGGACTTCCGATCCCACAATCGATGCGGCGGCTCGACGCGCACTCTCCTTCCTCGGGGCCAGTCAGCAAGCGGGCGGCGGCTGGGACTACACTCCGGCGATCTCTCTGAGAAATGATCTCTCCATCACCGGCTGGCAGATGCTGGCGATCCATGCCGGCATCGAGGCGGGCATCTTGCCGCGACGAGAGACCATCACCTCGATCGAGAGATACCTCCAACGAGCCATCGATCCACAGGGAAGAGCGACCTATTCGGACCGGGGTCGAGGAAGAGGTCGCCAGGGAATCGGAATCGATGCGGTAGGCTTGCTCTCGATGCTGGCGCTGGGCCACTCTCCAGTATCTCAACGTAGCCTCGAGTGTGCTCGCCGCATCGCCGACCATCCTCCTCGACCGGAGCAACGGAAACAGTGGGACCAGCACCCTCAATCGATGTACTACTGGTACACCGCAACACTGGCGCTGTTTCATGTTGGAGGAGAACCCTGGGAACGGTGGAACCAGCAGTTGCAGCGGATGGTCTTGCCGCTTCAGCACAACTCCACCGAAGCTGTCGGATCATGGGATCCCGATCCGAACTGGATCGGAGCTGCCGGCGGAAGGGTCGCCCAGACCGCTCTCGGAGTGCTGACTTTTGAATCCTATTTTCGTTACACCCCGATTCACCTTCGTCTGGGCATCGCCCGCACTCCTCGTGATCGGTGAAGGGAGCCGATGTTTCAGCCTGAAGATTGCACCCGGGAGAAGATCCGAGAGATCGACCGAAAAGCACTGGAGGAGTTCAGCATTCCAGGCCTGATCCTGATGGAGCACGCGTCGATTGGGATTGCTGAGCGAGCCATCGATCTGCTGGGATCCGCAAACTCGACAGACCCTTCGTGGCGAGTGACGATTCTCTGTGGGCCGGGCGGCAATGGCGGAGATGGATTCGCCGTCGCTCGACACCTCCACGGAGCGGGCTGGGATGTCACCATCTATGACCTGGCTCCCGACTCGGGCCATGCCGATCGCCAGACCAATCGCAGGATCTGCATGGCACTCGGGATCACACCGATCGAATCGATCCCCGACGCCGATCCGGGTTCAGAATCCGATCTGATCATCGATGCCCTGCTAGGGAGTGGCACCGACCGTGCCCCGCGCCATCCGATCGATCGCGCCATCGAATGGATCAACCGACAATCGTCGCCGGTGCTCTCGATCGACCTGCCATCGGGGCTGGTGGCCAGCAACGGCGAAGTTCCGGGAGCGGTCGTCCAGGCATCCTTGACGGTGACACTGTGCATACCTCACCTGGGGTTGATGCAGGGAGAGGGCCCCGGCCATGCAGGACAGCTGTGGATCTGCCCCATCGGGGCTCCCGCAGCCTTGCTGCCGCGCAATGCCCCGGTATTCCCGCCAAGACCGAGCCCCCTTCCGGCCAATCCCATCTCCCGCGAGCAGTGACGATGTAGAAAAAGCCTCGATCCGGTATGATGGAGAGCGTGTGGTACCCGGATCGACGATCGGGTCGAGCCACATGACCAAGCCAGACCAGATGATCGATCGAGAGACCAGGAGGAAACCCGGATGAATCTGTTCGAGAAGTTACTGTCAGGAGTGTTCATCCTGCTGATCCTGGCTGCCATCATCTGGGGCGCACTGGTGGGACTCCCCAGTACCGTCCCCTCCATCTCGATGCATTCAGAGAAGATCTCCGAGCAACAATACATGACCGAGATCACCGCAGAGCAGCGACAGGAGCTGACCGAGATCCTCACCAAGGCACAGTCGGAAGGATCCGGTTCGAGACGCCGTCCCCAATCCGAGGTCTACAAGATCAACAAACCTCTCCTCGATCGGATGGGCAACCTCAACGAATGTCGCCGCGAATTGCAAAACGCTTCGAGCGAGGTTCAGGAGGATGGCTCATTGAAGATCTTTGGTATCCAGCAGGGAAGTTTGCTCGAAAGAGTCGGCTTGAGAGAAAACGACATCTTGCGCTCGGTGAACGGAATCATGATCGACTTCAATGCCATCGGAGATTGCCTCGATGCCCACGGAAACAGTCTCGACCGTCTGACCTCAGGGAATCCTGTGGTGATCGAGATCGAGCGCAGGGGCTCCCCCATCGCGCTCGTCATCGATCCACCGCTGTAGGGAAACCACACCTCCCCATGGGCCAGATTCACTGCTGATCAGTGGACTTCTTGCAGGCTACCGTCCTGTTGTAAATCGTCTTCACATTGACTCCCAGGTCTCTCGCTGCACGAGTCTTATTTCCTCCGTGGTAGTTGAGAACCTTTTCGATGTGAAAGTCCTCGACCTCCTTGAGGGACATGTCGACCGGGTATCCGGACCCATTCGGTCCGGCCTGATCCGCCGCCGGGATCGCCTGTACCGGTGCTGCAGCGATCTGCTCCCGGATCATCTCACCATTCACTTCTTGGCCACCGCACAGAAGAACGGAACGCTCGAGGACATTTTCCAGTTCACGGATATTTCCTGGCCAGGAGTGCTGGATCAATACTTCGACCGCACTTGAGGTCATCGACGGCACCGAGATCCCGCGGCCACGAAGACGATTCAGCACAGACTCGACGATGTGAGGCAGTTCAGATTCCCGCTCGCGAAGAGGAGCCAGTTCGACATGAACCACATGAACTCGGTAGAAGAGATCGAGGCGGAAACGACCAGCGGCCACCTCGTCACGAAGGTTTCGATGGGTCGCAGCGATGATGCGAACATCCACTGCCTTGTCCTCATTAGAACCGACGGCACGAATTCTTCCCGATTGAAGTACTCGCAGTAACTTCACCTGAGATTCCATCGGCAATTCGCCGATCTCATCGAGGAACAGGGTTCCGCCGGAAGCACTCTCAATCAGCCCGATCTTATCTCGATCGATCCCGGTGTATGAGCCCTTCATGGCTCCGAATAGTTCGCTTTCGATCAGCGAACCGGGGATGGCACCGCAGTCCACCGCCACCCATGGGCCGTCGCGCCGAGCACTGGTCTGGTGGACCAGTCGTGCGATCAAATCCTTACCGGTACCGCTCTCTCCTCCCACCAGGATGGTGGAATCGGTGGGAGCCACGGCAGAAAGAGTTCTCAGAACCCGTAGGGTTCTGGGATCATTTCCTGCCACGAAGATGTCTTTCCCACCCGACTCGTTGAAGACAGGAAGGTGGAGAACTGATTTCTGGGTCATACCCGACTCTGCTAGTGGTGAATTCATTGGGTCACTCCCTCACTCTCGAGAATTTCATTTTTGTATTGATCAAATAGATTTGCGATTCGAGGATCGAACTGACTACCGGCTCCTCCGCGGATCCTCTCCACGGCTTGATGGACAGTCATCGCTCCCCTGTAGGAGCGATCACTCGTCATCGCATCGAAGGCATCGACGACAGCGATGATCCTGGCCATCAGGGGAATCTGTTCCCCTGAGAGACCATCTGGATATCCGCTGCCATCCCATTTTTCATGGTGATGGAGAACACCCGCCAAGCTGGCCTGAAGGAATGGAATCGGCGCGATGATGTTCGCCGATATTCCCGGGTGTTTCTTGATGAGATCGTATTCTTCGTCGGTCAGTGGCCCATTCTTGTTGAGCACATCTTCGTGAACGCCGATCTTTCCAATGTCGTGTAGCAGCGCAGCATGAGAGAGCGATCTCACCTGGCCACGATCGAGACCTGCGATCTCGCCCAGTTTGACCGCCATGTCTCTGACCCTGGCGGAATGACCATTGAGGTATCGATCCTTGCTCTCCAGGGCTACCAGCAGAGCTTCAACCGTCTGTCTCATACCCTTGACCTCGTGGATGCCGAAAGCCCTGGTCTTGGCTCTTTCCATCGAAGCGAGGAAATCATCGACGTCATACGGCTTCGGTATGAAATCGGTGGCGCCCTTCTTGATCAGATCCACCGCATTACCCACCGTGCCGTCGCCGGTGGTGACCACGATGCTCAGATCTGGATCGATTTCGAGGGCTTGCACCACCAGTTCGTCACCGCGCATCCGGGGCATGTCCAGATCGGTCACCAGGATGTCCCAGTGATCATCTCCGATCTGCTCCAATGCGACTTCACCGTCCTCGACAGTGGTCGGAGATGGCCATCCTTCGGCATTCAAGATCGCGCAGATCAATTCCCGCGCTCCAGGATCATCATCTGCCACCAAAATTTTCAGATCCATCAAACTCATCTGAGAGTCCCCTGCTCGTTTGACGCCCCATCGCTCTGGAGAGAGCCCTCGAAATCCCACCGCTCCATCAGGTTTTCGTGCATTCGATCGATCTGTTCCTGCAACCAGTGCGCTGAAACGGACTCGGCCATGCTTCCCAGCAGTGCAGTTTCCGACCGTGCGGCCTCTCTCGAGCAGAACGACTGAACCACTTCCAACAGTTCCGGTACATTTCCATTCCAGGGTCGAACCAGTAATTCTCCCAATTTGCTGCGGGTGAACTCCATCCACCTCGACTCAAAATCTTCGGGGCGTGCAGATGTCCAGATCTGGTATCGAGCGATGGCACTGATGTCTTCAGGTCTCTCCCCCAGTGCCGGGATCGAGAACGAGCCCCTGAATTCAAGTTGGGAAAGGGGGCTGGTGGAGGTCCACAGTTTCAATCCATCATCGTCGGTCACATCCACTCCGAGAATGATCCTGGGGATCTCACTCGAAGCGGACTGGATCAATTCCTTCAACTGCTGCGCCACTAGTGGATCGATTTGTTGCGCAGAGTGGATGTAGACCGTTCCCATCTGGACCAGGGCAGGAATCTGATCCTCGGTCGGATACAGGTCCTGGATCTCGAAGTCTTGGCCCGATACAAACAGCAATCGAGCGGCAGGGATGCCCCCGGCTGCGTGGATTTTTCGGGCAGCGAGCCGCTTCCCAACGCCGGTCGGTCCGGTGATGAGCAGTGGCCCTTTTTCCGAGCTCATCTCGATCACGAAGGAACGAAGGTCATGGATGACCTCGCTGTTCCCCACGATTGGATCAAAGCGATCTGTCGCAAACATGGCACTCTCCCAACCGCACCTCGCAAGGTGTGGAATTCCCAATTTCGGCCAGAGGCCGCCAATACTGGAGAGGTCTAACCCTCCGAAGAGGGTGGAAAAGGTCGTTGTCTCCGAAGACTATCCTGCGATCGCAGAATTCGTCAAACGGGAGCAGATGTGAGTGGGGTCAGGATGGCCTCAAACCGCTATCACTGCGGCGAGGAAGTGCTTTCGTCGACATCCACGGCGATTTCACGGTTCGTCTTTCCACGATCCCGGAATAGATTCCTCGAAGCAGAAGATCCTGCCGAAGAGGTCGCCGAAGTCCCGCGCTGCTGGGCGGGAATCTTCTCATCGACCCAACGGTTGGCCTCTTCCATCTTGACGACGACGCGGCAGGAGACACCCTCCTCCTCCATCGTCACGCCATAAAGGCGCTCCGCCTCGGTCATGGTGATGCGGCTGTGAGTGATGATCAGGAATTGCGAGGTCTTGGCGAACTCCTGCAATACCCGAACAAAGCGGCGGGTGTTCTGCTCATCGAGAGGGGCATCGACTTCGTCCAGGATACAGAACGGACTGGGACGAGCTTTGAATAGTGCAAAGATCACCGAGATGGCAGCCAGCGCTCTTTCGCCTCCGGACAGCAGTTCGAGGCTGGAGATTCTCTTTCCTGGTGGACGAGCTTTCACCTTGATTCCCGCCACCAGCGGATCTTCGCCCTCCTCCAGTTCGAGGTCGGCAACACCCCCGCCGAACATCAGACTGAAGATCTCCTTGAAGTTCTTTCGCACCTCCTCGAAGGACTCGAGGAAGCGGGTCCGGCACTGATCATCGAGAGCTTCCATCGCCTCCCGGATCAGGTCCCTGGAGCGGCTCAGATCTGCCATTTCCTCGGCGATCGCGGAATGCCTGGTTTCTTCCGTCTCCAGTTCCTCCACCGCTTGCAGATTCACATTCGAATTGCGCCGCATCCTGGCCTGGATCTCCTGGTGCTCCGGTCTCAGTACATCCGTGAGGGCCATCCCTTCGGGGATCCCCTCCAGCAGAGTGTTTCGCCACTCCAAGATGGGAGCCTCCTCGAGGGACATCTCCAGATCCTCACTCACCCGCTTGCGAATCCCTTCGATGCGAACCTGGCATTCGTTGGCAGAGAGCAGGTCATCCTCTCGCCCCTTCTGAATCTGATCCCCATGGGATCGACACTCCCGTTGCCTCTTCTCCGCAGCGGAACGCTCCAGCCGGCACGATTCGAGCCGCCGATCCTGTTCGTCACGACTCGAGGCGATCTTCTCCAACTCCCCACGATAGGAGACCTCTTCCTCGGCGAGGATCACGATCTTCTCGAGGATTTCCTCACAACTCTGACTTTCCTGGATGAGCTGCTGGGCAATGTTCTGGCGCTGCTGGATCCGTTGATCGACTTCCTCCGCCAGACGTCGTTGCTCTCTCCAGTCGGAAGCGATCCGCTCCTGTGTTCTGGTGGCGACCAGGCGGATGCGCTGCAAATCCTCGTCCAGATCCCCCAGCCGCGCATCGAGAGGTGCAATCCGCTGCTCATGCTCCTCAAGGAACTTCTCGATCACCGCGCGTTCCTCACCGACCTTCTTCAGGTTGATCCTTGCGCTATCTCTCAGAGAAGTGATTTCGACATGATGACCTCGGGCCTGTTCCATGTCCGTTTCGAGGGTCTCGATTCTCTCCTTGAACCTTCGCAAGGATTCTCGAGTCTTTTCCTTTTCTCTGCGGGAGTGATCCGCCTCGATGTGCGCGCGGCCAGCTTCCTGCTCGAGCCTCTGAATTTCTCCACGTCTTGCGGAGATCGATTCTTCCAGGGCGCTTTCCTGCTCTGACATCATCGTTAGACGAGATCGGATCTCGTCCATCGATTGCTTCAGGTTTGTCATCTCCACTCTTCGCGAAACCAGTCCCACCTTGCTGGTAGCCGGTATCCGCACCGCACCCCAGGGCTCGATGACGGTGCCAGCCGTGGTCACCACGCAATACCCCGGATTCATTCGGTGATAAGAGATGGCCTCCTCGAGATCGGAAGCGACCAGTACTTGACCTAGCAAAGCGTCGACGACCGGTCGACAGATCGCCTCGCACTGAACTCGATTCGAAAGCGTCTCCAACCCAATCGGAGCTGCCGGTTTGGGCTTCTGCCCCATGACCTCATCTTCCAGGGAAACGATCGATGCGGATTCCCCGTCGAGGATTTGCTCCAGCGCACGAATCCGATTCTCGAGCGGAGTGCGTCCTTGCAGCACCACCGTCTCCAGAACCCGTCCCAGCACCGCGTCGACCATCCGGGCGGTATCGGGATCCGCTTCGATGAGGCGAGCCAACAGTCCTCGAATGTCCCCCGCTGCGGGCTCGCTCGAGTTGATCAACCGCTGGGTGCCCTTGCCGAGTCCATCGAGACTCTCCTCCAGTTCGACGAGAAAGCGCAGTCGACCCTCACTACTCTCGTTATCCGATCTCAATGCTGCCAGATGCCCTCTCGCCTGGTCGAGCACAGCAATCCTCTGATCGACCTCTTCGCCGAGTAATTCCGCAGAGGAGATGCTGTCTCGCTCCAGTTCGATCGCCTCGAGGATCTGGCCATCGTGGCGGTGCAAGATCTCTTCCAGTTCCAGCTGCTGGGCCCTGAACTCCTGCCCCTCAACGATACGGCGATCTCGGATGGAATCCTGCCCCCGCAAGTCTCCGGTCAGTGCCGCGACGGTGTTTCGGAGACGGGTCTCCTCAAAGACCAGCTCAAGATCACGGTCCTTCTGATTGCGGATACCCTCGTCGAGCAGATCTCTATCGGAGAGGAGCGAGCGATGCGCTTTATCCTGGATCTCAAGATCTGAACGGTACTCTCGCAACTCCGAAATTGTCACCTTGAGCCGGGTGCGAACTTCCTTACGCCTCACCTGATACTGTTGTTCCACCTGGATCAGATGTTGTTGCTGACGATTTCGCTCCTCGTTGCGTTCGCTCGAGTGACGAGCCTGCTCTTCAAACTGGATTCGACGAGCGTCGATACCCTCGAGAGCGACTCTTCTTTCCGTTTCTTGCTGCCTCGTGTTCTCGAGCTCTCGATGAACATCCTCGAGCCGGGTCCTGACTTCATCTAATTCCGATTCCAGAGAGGCCGACAGATCGGAGAGCATCTCGCGCAGGGTGTTTCTCCACTGCAACCGAAATGTCACCCGCTCTCTCTCCTGGCGTAGAGCATCCACCTCTTCAGAAGAGAGCACGGAACTGATCATCTGGAAACGATCGCGGTCCTCGATGAATCGACGAGCTTTCCCCGCCTGCGTCTTCAGTGATCGAATCCTGCGCTCGATCTCGGCCAACTGGTCATTGACCCTGATCAGTTCCCGTTCACCTCGAGCGAGACGGTTTTCAGCCTCAGAGCGTTTCTTCCTGAAACTGGAGATTCCCGCCGCTTCCTCGAAGATCCGGCGCCGTTCCTGGGCATTTGAATTGAGAAAGGTATCGACCTTGCCCTGGCCCAGTACCGAGTACCCATCGGCTCCGATGCCGGTATCTGCGAAGATTGCCAGCACATCCTTGAGGCGACAGCGCTTTCGATTGACCTGGTACTCACTGGTTCCATCTCTGAGAAGGATCCTGCCGATCTCCACTTCTGCGGTATCGACAGGGAGCAGACCATCCTCATTGTCGAACAGTAGCCGCACCTCAGCTCGTGGAAGTGCAGGCCTGGACCTTGTCCCCTTGAAGATCACATCCAGCATCTCGGTGCCGCGGAGACCCTTGGCAGATCTCTCTCCCAGAACCCAGCGGAATGCGTCCACGACATTGGACTTGCCACACCCGTTGGGCCCAACGATGGCACTGGTTCCTCGATCGAAATCGAACTCGATCGGGTCTGCGAAGGACTTGAATCCGAATAGAAATATTCTCTTGAGGTGCAAGGTTACCTTTCGATCCACAAACCCTAGGGGCGATCGCTGGTGGACGCCAGCAGTCTTGGTGAGATCGCCGCAGCTCGAAGTAACTCTTCAAGGCGCTCCCAGCCCCCGCCTCGGCGCCGTGAAATCTTCAGGATCAGTTTTTTAGCATCCCGACGTGCCTTCTCCGTCTCACAGGATTCAATACCGATCACCGGAATCCTCAAGGGATCGGTGGAATTCCTCCTCAGAACCTCGATGGCCCGATGAGGATTTGAATTCTCGCTGGCGATCCACAACGGTAAGGATGATTTCTCGGCGTGGAGCCAGTCCTTACCCCAGGGGATCTCGACCATCGACCGGACCAGGTGGTCGAACGCCTGCGTCCGCTGCAAGATGGCTGTCAATCCGAGCGGATCGGAGTGCAAACGCCCGCCCAGCAGCGCCAGCTGCGTGGACTCCTGCCAGTGAATCCCCGGTGGATTCTGGCTCCTGAGCCCGCGGGAGAGCAATATTCTGGACGCCGTGGGGATCGGTAGTGGCACCTGAATCCTCAATCGTCCCGCCGTGACTGGAGTCTCCTCACACACCCTCAGGATGAATCCCTGGTGCCTCTCCTGCTGATCGGGGTCGACGAACAGTTGCCCCTCGAGGGTCGCGGGTTGTCCCGGGACTTCCCACACCACTTCGGGGGCCCGAGGCAGCATCTGGAGGACTCCCTCGATACGTGCCTGGAGCAGATCCCAGCGCCTGCAAGCTTCTTGAAATGGCAACTCGGAGATGTCGTCGAGGGCACCGGTCACGACCAATCTGCCCGCCACCCAGGGAAGTTCCGTGGCGACACGATTTCCGATGTGACGCAAAGCAGCTTCTCGCCCCGACAGACTTTCCACGGTGATCCGTCGCTCGAGAATTCGAAACGGTGAAGATGGAATCAGACCATCTCGAACTGGCCAGTGAGGAGTCAGAAATGAACTTGCAACTGCCGTCTCGAAGATCTGAGGATCTCCAAGTTGAGCGATGCGATCGGACATCCACACGAGGCTCTCGTGATCGACATCGTTGATCTCCGGCCAGCAGATCAAATCATCGATGGCCGCGGCGATCTGTCTTTCCCCTCGACCACTGGCGACGCAATGAAGAGTGTCGAGGAGTTGATGGCTGTTCCAGGCCACGGTCTCGCTACCGAGTGCCTTCTTCACATCGGCGACCAGCAACTTCTCGATGGCGGGATCGGGATTGCTCCGGCAAACGGTTCGGAGAATTGTCCGAATTCTCAGATCCAGCGGTAGGTCTCCACGGCGAGGTTCAGAGGACATCTTCGGTCTCTCGATTCTCGGTCTCTCGATTCTCGGTCTCTCGATTCTCGGTCTCACGCTTTTCCAGTCCTCGATTCTCCATCAACGAGGTCAACTCTTGCAAGAACTGCGACACGTCGGCGAATTCCTGATAGACCGAAGCAAAGCGCACATATGCGACAGGATCGAGTTCTCTCAGTTGCTCGCTGACCGCCTCGCCGATGAATACCGAGGGCACCTCACGATCAAATCTCTCGCGAATCTGCTTCTCCACCTCATCGACGACACTTTCCATCTGCTCCATCGAGATGGGACGCTTCTGACACGCGGTGATCAATCCATCGAGCACCTTGGTTCGGCTAAATTCCTGGCGGATCTGGTTCTTTTTCACCACCAGCCGAGTGACCTCTTCCATCCGCTCATAGGTGGTGAGACGTCGCTGACAACCGTTACATTCACGGCGTCTACGAACCGCTCTCCCCTCGGAAATGGTCCGAGAATCCACGACCTTATCGTCATCAACTGAGCAGTATGGACATTTCACCGGAGTGAGCTCCTCCCGCCGACACGGCGTATATTGAATTGGCCCTGGAAGTGTAAGCAGGTTCTGTTGCCGATATCTCGTCCCAGTGAGCCTCGCCGCCGATCAGAATCCCCAAGACCGACAACGCCCTCATGATATCCGACTCCGGGGGGACTCTCTACGCTGGGCGAAAGGTAAGAAATAGTCCGTTCGGCAGATCCGAGTCACTTTCCTAGACAAAAGCGTGAAAATATCAGGTCCAGTACATCTTCGGGTGTCGATTCTCCTGTCACCTCCTCGAGGTGTCGGAGAGCATCTTTCAGATCCTCGACCAGCAATTCAGGACCCGCATCCGCCT
This sequence comes from Planctomycetes bacterium UBA1146, assembly GCA_963694575.1. Lineage (GTDB taxonomy): Bacteria > Planctomycetota > UBA8108 > UBA1146 > UBA1146 > QNYK01. The sequence goes on from CAVOEM010000017.1 coordinate 16,112, forward strand.
CGACGATGGCGGTCGATAGTCGATCTCTGCAGGTCGATACCAGGTGCCACTGGCGTGCATTGAATCGCATCGCACCGCTTCGTTGCTGTCCCGCTGAGCGGGCGCTCCAGGCCAAAAGATGCTGACGTAATGCATCGATCCCCTCCCCGCTTTCCGAACTGACCCTGGAGGCTTCTGGCAGAAACTGCGCATCGACAAAACGTTCCCGATCACACTGGGTCAAGACTGGCCACACCCTGCAACGCCACTCCTCAGGCAAACTCTCCCGTTCCTGCTCGATCTCGGCAGCATCTCGCGAGCCATCGATCACCCACACGATCGGATCGTCCGCATCGATCACATCCCTGGCTCGCTCCAGCGCGCGACTCTCGACCTCCCCCTGCGCCTCCCGATCCCCGGGCAAATCGAGGATCTCTACTTCTCGCCCAGACTCCGCCAGGAGCCCACGGACCGCATCTGTGGTGGTCCCAGCAGCAGCATCGACGATGGCCAGTGCTTCTCCGGTGAGGGCATTGAGCAATGAAGATTTCCCCGCATTGGGTCGACCCCACAACAAGATCCGCGGAATCGCTCCAGCGACCGCCCCCGATGACCTCGTTCCCAGCATCTGATCAAGATCCGCCAGGATCGGTTGGAGCAGCACCCGGGCCTGTTCAGATCCCGGAGATTCCACCTCTTGCTCGGAAAAATCGAGCCCCGCCTCCAGCATCGCCAGGACTTCGAGGAGTTCTGCCGCGGAAGACCCGATCTGACGGGCCATCTCCCCTTCGAGAACCCTTCGCACCGCAGCCACTGCTGTGCGGTCTTCCGCCTCGATCAATGCCGCCACCGATTCAGCACGACTCAGATCGATACGGCCATTGAGAAATGCGCGTCGCGTGAACTCTCCGGGAGTCGCTGGGCGTGCGCCCACTTGCTCGAGCCGCGCCAGAATTCCATCGAGGATCGCCGGTGTTCCCGGCAGTGCCACCTCGACACCTTCGTTTCCTGTCCATGAAGAACCACGTTTCCACACCACGGCTACTGCGGGAGTCGGAGGAGCATCCGCATCCCAGGTCAGATTCACCCGTCGGGGGACCCTCGGCAGCAGGCCTTCGGCTCGCCGAGGTGAAGATTCGACCACCAGTTCGAGGAATCTAGCGGTAGCTGCGGTGCCATCGAGTCGAAGCAGCACCAACGGCGCCGGTGGAGGAGGGCTGGAGAGGGCGAAGATCACTTCTTCCACGGCACACCTCTCAGCGATGGCTCACCTTGCCCTTGCCCTTGCCGGAACGACCAGGACCTTTGGAGCCCTGACTTCCCGAACCGGGCCCCGCCGGGCCACGCATCGGATCCGTGGAGCCAGTGGTTGCCGATTCCCCACCCGAGGTACCGGTCACCGGGAGGATCCCGGCGGCACGCAATTCGCGCCGAATCATCTTCTGCTCGAAGATTCCGATCAACGCAGAAGTGATGAAGTACACCATCAATCCTGCGGCGAAGGAATAGAAGATGAATCCGAAGGCGACCATCATGAACGACATCATCTTCTGTTGGGCCTGCGCCTGAGGGTCTTCGGATTGCGGCATCATCTTCTGATTCACGAGGGTGACGATCACGTATAGAATTGGAAGGAGATTGAAGTAGTTGCCGAGGAACGGCAATGAGAACGGCATCATCGCCAGCATGTCCGGTCGAGTCAGATCGTCGATCCAGAGAAAACTGGCCTGCCTCAATTCGATGGCGATGGTGAAGGTGTTGATCAATGCCAACCAGATCGGTAACTGGAGGAAGATGAAGAGGCAGCCGCCGAACATCGCTGCAGGGTTCACCCCTTCACTCTTGAACAGTTCCTGAATCTTACGTTGTTGTTTGGGAGCATCGTTCTTGTAGCGCTCCTTGATCTCTTCCATCTGTGGCTTCAGCCGAGCCATTCCCTGCTGCTGAATCTGCATCTGGCGCTGATTCTTCTTGTTGACCGGATGCAGGACCCCCCGGATACAGAAGGTGAGCAGGACAATTGACAGACCCCACGACCCGACCAGGCCATCAAAGGTTCTGAGCAACCACAGGAATGGGCTGACCAGCCAGCCAAAGAAACCGTAGTCGATCAATTTCATGGCGCTCCAGGAACTATGCTGATCCAGAACGACAGGGGATTTTGGTCCGAGAAACACGGCATACTCGTGGAGGGTCGCCGACTCGATCTTGCGTCGATATCCGATTTGCAACGGCCACCCCTGCAATGGGCGCCCATCGATGCCAACGCTGGCGAGGGCCTCGAACTCTGCTGTCCGTTCACCTGGACGAACTCCATATGCCAGCAGACCCAGTGCTGGACCAGGAGCATCCTGGGTCGCAGCCAAAGGTCTGATCACCTGAGCAAAGTAGTTACTCTCGAGCCCCACCCAGGCGATGCCATCTCTACGGATTTCTCCCGATTCGATCGCCTCCACCTCTTGATGATCGACCTCTCCGATCTGATTATCACGAGTGCGAGTCGCCGCCACCCACTGGTTCGGATAGGTCGCAGCCCGTCCAGAAACATCGTAGCGAATGCGCTTCGCCCCGAGCAATTCATAGCGAATATCGGTGGATGCGGGCCAGTCCCCCTCGAAGGTCACCGAGGTGAACAACTCGTATCCTTCTTTTGGCAGCGAATAGCTGCGTGTCACACTTCGTCCCGCCGAAAGACCGGTGCGAAAGGTCACAGAGTTGTCGGTCGATTCGACCACCTGCCAGATTTTTTCGGCCAGATCCACTCCCAACGAAGGGACCTGCAACTCCAGCGCGATTCCTGACATCAACGCTGGCGAGATCAAATGCAGCGGATCCTCGGACCCGACTTCCTCGCGATATTCGGGAAGGATCGCATGGGTCAGGGCCGCACCACGACTGCTGAGTTCCACAACCAGCACCTCGTTGGTCAGGGAGAAGAGTTTCTCCTCCAGCAACTCGGTCGGGTCATCGACTGCGATCGGGTCCGGTACTCGGGAGAGGCTACCATCGACGGCAGGGGTCCCGAGTGGCTCCGCAACAGGTTGCGGAGGATTGGAACCGACCTTCGCGGGATCCGGTGTCGTCGAGGAACTCGGTGGCTGGATCCAGTCCATGTAGATGAACGAGATGGCAAAGCAGATCAGCATCGTTTGGAGGAATCTCTTGTCCATCAGGGTCTTTCTCCTCAGCGCCCTTCGGTGAGACGCAGTGCTAGGTTTTCTGGCAAAGGTGTTCTCTTGAATCTTCTCATCGTCTCCTCGATCGGATAAGCGATTCTGCGAAACTCCACCTGGTCCTGCTCGACGATCACGTAACTGGCGCGAGGATCACCGTCACGGGGTTGTCCCACGGATCCCACGTTGATGATCGAATTTCCGCTCCCGAGTTGATATTTTCCGCCCACTTCTTTGGGTGTGATGAACCGAGGTCCCTCTGCGAATATTCCGGCGACATGGGTATGACCCACGAAGGCAGTGGAGGGGCCGAAACTCTGGAACAACTCATTCACCTTGGCTGGATCATCTTTGCAATCCTGAACGAACAGATACTCGCGAGTCGGTTCACGCGGTGTGCCATGAGCCAGAAAGATGTTTCCCTCTTCATGGGTCTGTTTCATCGAATCCAGATGCTTCCACAGCGCTGCGTTCTCTTCTCGAGGTCGATCGGAACTCATCAATTGCTGCTTGGTCCATTCGACCGCCGCCTTGGCCCGCGGATTGAACCCGATCGGATCGAACAGCACGGCTTCCTCGTGGTTCCCGAGCAGGTTGATCTCGAACTTCTGACTCATCTGGAGACACTCACGCGGTTCAGGACCGTAGCCAATCACATCGCCCAGGCAAAAGATTCGATCCACCCCGGCGCCCTCGATATCGGCGAGAACAGTCTCCAGAGCGGGCAGGTTGGCATGGATATCGCTGATGATGGCAGTGCGCATCGTCCCCCTGATTCCGACTGGTCGAGGCCGATCCTGTCGAAATCTGTCCGACAGTGGGCAACCAGGATATTAACCGCTCGATCCGCTGGATCCAGCGAAGCCAGTAGTTGAACCCCAGAGGAGAATCTCGCACTTCCGCTGCCCCCTGGTGAGTGGCAGCCAGGATTTTCTCGGCCCACAGCAGCGATTTCCCGGCTGTTCAGCGGCTCTGCCCCCCGGACCAGGGGCCACACCGCTGATTGCGCAACGATCGCCACTCTCCTCGACCCAGAATGATATGGTCGACCAGTTGGATTCCGAGCAACAACCCACATTGGTGCAGCCTACGGGTCACTGCCAGATCCTCGTCGCTAGGTCCGGGGTCTCCAGAGGGGTGGTTGTGCACCACCAATATGGAAGCGGCAGCGATCCGGATGGCACCTCGAAAGACCTCTCTCGGATGAACGATGCTGCTGGCGAGAGATCCGATGGAGATGATCTTTTCACCCAGCATCCGATTTCTCGAATCGAGCATGATCACCATGAAGAACTCTCTCTTTTCCCCCGAAAGGCGTCGAGAGCAGTGGTCGAAGACTTGCTGAGGATCGTGAAAGAAACTGCCGGTGCGCCACCGAGGAAGAGTCGCTCGTCGCCCCACCTCGACTGCGACCGCCAGTTGTGCCGCCCGTTGCCGCCCGACACCCTGCAACTCGAGAAAATCGATGGGGTCTGCGGCCCCCAGCCGATCGATGACGGCCGCCGCGGTCTCGAGGTCGTCATCGCTGGCCGCCGCGACAGAACTGCAGGCGACCGCAGGCACTGCCGGTCGTATTCCTAGCACCTGTAACAACCGTGTATCCGAAAGGGTACTCACCTCACCGCTGAAAATCTTCTCGGTGGTGAGCTCTTCAGTCGCGGGGCAGCGGTGGCGAACCGGGGAAGTGAGGTCGCCACAGCCACCTCTTCTGCTCGATCGCATCGTCTGGATCTCCACATCTTTGCTCTCACCATCTTCGCTTCCGACATCATTGCTTTGGGCATCCTTGCTTTCGAGATGAATGGAATCGACCCCCGTCGTCTTCCACTACGGGGAAGAACATCTGCGCGTATCCAATGCGCCAAACAACAATGCGCCAAAAAATGCGCCAAAAAATGCGCCAGCCCATCTGACTCCGGATGATGAAGGGCCCGGCAGCCCTCGATAGGGTTGCCGGGCCCTCCATGGACCGGATGTGGACTGCCCTCGGGATCAAAGACCGTCGGGAGTCGGATCGGTCCCTGCATCGGGGAAAGGAATCGCCGGTGGAGCACCGCCGGAGAAGAGGAAACTCGCCAGTAGCACCGCATCCCCGATGTGAACCACTCCGTTATCGTCGACGTCTGCCGAATCCAGAATCACCGGAGCCGATCCGGCGCCCGCGACGTAGCCGGCAATCGCAGCGACATCCGCGATGTTGACGGATCCATCACAGGTGGCATCTCCACGGAGGAAAATCCCATCATCGATGTAGCTGAATCCGCCAGGAAACGATTCGAGTACCGATCCAAAGTTATCGACAAAGATCAGGTCCACCACTTCCGGCAGATAGGAAGCAGGGATCACCACGGTCGCACTGGTGCCATCCGGGCTCACCACCACCGAAGTTGCGGCTTGATCACCGAAGAGGACTCCCAATCCTGTCGGAAGTCCGGCTCCGGTGACCGTCATCTCGCCCATGCCACAAAGTGGTGACTGGGCGGGATCGTAGCCATCGATACTGGTCAGGTAGTAACTGAATCCTGCGGGGAGGGTTGCCGATCCATACGGGGTGAAGATCGAAACATCGACACTCCCCGTCGCGCCAGAAGCGGCTGCAGGAGTGGTGGCGAGAATGGTTCCGGTATCGACCACGATCACCGACAAAGCGGGTTGGTCGCCGAAGAAAACGTCAGTATCCACGGTGAAGCCAGTTCCGTTGAAGAGCACATCGGTGCCGCCGGCGACCGGACCCGTGGTCGGATCGATCGACAACAGGGTCGGCGGCTGAGGATCGGAAAGCACCACAAACTCTGCTCCGATGGTGACCGGATCGATGGAGGTCGCCTGGTCATCGACGAAGATGTTGGTGATCGAGGAATTCGCCGTCAGGTGTTCGCCGAAGACGACCTC
>CAVOEM010000018.1:0-21855 GCA_963694575.1 Planctomycetes bacterium UBA1146
AAGCGGGGCAAGCGGGGCAAGCGGGGCGAGCGGGGTGGCCTGGGTGGCCACGCAGCCGATCGTTGCGGTGATCCCCGAGTGAAGGATGAAATTGAAAACAAAAGTGCGGCGCACATGCACCATCGCAGGGCCAACACGGTGCCAACACGGTGCCAACACGGTGCCAACACGGTGCCAACGCAACACGGTGCCAACACGGTGCCAACGCAACACGGTGCCAACCCAACGTGAACCCTGAATTCATCGCTGAATAATCGCTGAATAATCGCCGTGGGCAGTCCGAGACCAGCCTATCCGGTGTGACCTCGACTCATCGTGCCGTGGTCACACCGAACTAGACCAGAATGGCTCGGACATTCCCGGTCTTCCCCCCACGATTTTGCACACTGCATCCAAACGAAGTGGGAAGCAAGCCCATCCCAAAAAAGTCATCTGGGTGTAGGATCTCGCCATGCAACTTGAAACCATCGACATCGCCGTGCTGGCGATCTACCTCGCGTTCGCCATCAGCGTCGGCTTTTATCTACGCCAGCGCGCCGGCGCAGATGTCGATTCCTTCTTCCTCGCTGGCAGAAAACTACCGTGGTGGGTGGTGGGAACCTCGATGGTCGCCACGACCTTTGCCGCCGACACCCCGCTGGTGATTACTGGCTGGGTGCGAGACAAAGGAATCTGGCAAAACTGGCTGTGGTGGTGCTTCGCAGTGGGGGGGATGCTGACCGTTTTCCTCTTTTCACGCTACTGGCGGCGACTGGGAGTGATGACCCAAGCGGAGTTCGCCGAGTTGCGCTACGGTGGAAAAGAAGCCACGGTTCTGAGGGGGACCCTCGGCTTCTTCCACGCCTTCCTGACCAATCCGATCGTCCTTTGCTGGGTACTACTGGCCGCCGCCAAGATCAGCGATGTGATCTTTGATATCAACAAGGTCACCTCACTGGGGATCGCCTGCGCCATCTGCATGTCCTATTCGCTGTTGTCTGGCTTCTGGGGCGTTGCCGTGACGGATCTGGTGCAATTCTGCCTCGCCATGATCGGTGCCATCGCGCTCGCCTTCATCACCTGGGACGCGGTGGGGGGACAACAGGCGATCATCGAACATCTGACCGAGGAAGGCGGGGGATCCAGCCAGATTCTCGACTTCTTGCCCTCTCCGGGAGGCGGCTCCTGGCTGGATATCAGCTTCTGGACCACGCCGGTAGCGGCGGTGGCGGTGTATCTCGGGGTTTCCTGGTGGGCGACCTCGGGAATCGATGGCGGCACCGTCGTCGTGCAGAGGATCGCCGCCAGCAAGTCACCGGCTCACGGCTCGGTCGGCACGCTCTGGTACAACATCGCTAACTACGCCCTGCGCCCCTGGATGTGGATCGCGGTGGCGCTGGCTTCACTGCTGGTGGTGCCTCACGGCGACCCTATCATCAGTCCGGTGGCCGGCACCGTCGTCGCCATCAGTGAAAATCTCGATCAGATCTCCATCGAGGATGGCGCTGGAGTTCGCAGCGATGTGCAGATCGTCGCCCCCGAAGGGTGGGCGGGTGTGCTGCCGACGGCCAGGGTCAGCGTCGGAGACGAGATCGAGGCCGCTGCAGAGATCGCCAGCACCGACTCGGAGAAAGCGTACGTCGTCATGATGGTGCGCTTCTTGCCGGCTGGATTGCTCGGCATCGTGGTGGCCAGCCTGTTGGCGGCCTTCATGTCGACCATCGACACTCATGTCAATCTGGCCGCCAGTTACTACGTCAACGATTTACACCGGCGCTTCATCGACCGAAAGCGTAAAGCGAGCCACTATGTCACGGTGGCGCGGATCGCCAGCGTCGTGATTCTGCTCGAGGGAGCGTGGCTGGCGACCGTCTCCGATTCGATCAGCGACCTGTTCACCTTCTTCTTGGCGTTCCTCGGCGGTGTCGGGCCGATCTACCTGTTGCGCTGGCTGTGGTGGCGCATCACTGCCTGGAGTGAGATCTCGGCGATGATCACCTCCAGTGTCACCACCACCTTCATCACCTTTGGCACCACCAACGGCTGGACCCTCGGTCCCTATTCACCGCAAGGAGAGATCACGGCAGAGGGTCGCATCGTCATCGTGGTGCTGCTGTCGACGCTGGTCAGTCTGCTGGTGACCCTGTTGAGACCCGCCCCCGACCCCACAAAACTGGTGCCCTTCTACGAAAAGGTGCGACCGACCGGAGCGTGGGGCCCGGTGCGCAAGCTGGCGAAGGCGAAATCAGCCGCCCATGAGGGCTGGTGGGTGATCGGCGGGGTGCTGGGGGGATTAGCGATGATCTGGGGGCTGACCCTGGGCATCGGTGCGCTGATTCTCGGCAAGGCGTGGACCGGTGAATCCTTCGCTGCCGCTGCGGTGGGCGCGGTGCTGGTGGCCTGGTTCCTGCCTCGGCTACTGCGACAAGATGAACCGCCAGAAGGAGATGGGACCACGGATCGATGATCGAATCGCACGATGGGCCGGCGCCGAAGGCGCGCTCGATCACGACCACCCGCACCATCCTGATCCTCACCATCGCGTGCTGGGCCGGCTTCCTGCTGGTGCGAGCCACCGGTCCCTCTGACCTGCTCGGTCGCGACCAGGTCAAGCTCGCCAGTTATCAGCTCGACATCATCGAGAACGACGCGTGGCTGTGGCAACAGGACCAGGATGGCCACTTCGCCTCGAAACCACCGCTGACCCAGTGGCTCGGGGCCCTCGCCAGCGAGGCGATCGGCACCTTTCATCGACTGACCTACGCCTTCCCCTCGTGGTGGGCCACGCTGATCACGATGCTGATCCTGGTCGGCTGGGTCGGACGCGAATTTGGGGCGGCGGCGGCGATCTGGGCCCCGCTACTACTGCTATGCCACCAATTGGGACTGCGCGAGATCCTGCTGGCTCGCAGCGACACGCTGTTCCAGTGCACCACCTTGCTGCTGGCCCTCGGCATCTGGCGATGCTGGGTCGATGGGGCCGGACCGTGGCCACTGGTGCTGGCCGGAACCGCAGCACTGATGACCAAGGGGCCGCTCGGCTGGGCGATGGCATTGCTGGGACTGCTGGCGTACCTCTCCGATCCTCCGACCGAGCGGCGGCGACTCCCTCGTCGCAGCATCGTGGTGGGACTGCTCGGCTCGCTGGTGATTCCGGTCATCTGGCTGGCGGCGGCGCAAAACGACAGCGGCGGCCTGGCGATCGACCAGTTGATCCACGCGGAATTGATCGACCATGCCATCGGCGACCGGGTCGCTCCCAACCAATCATCGGCAACACATCACCTATTGCCGCTGGCATGGTTCCTGACGCGACTGGCTCCGACCGGCTTGATCGCCGTGGTGGCCGCAGTTCGGCTGATCCGGCGCCCCTCCACCCGACAGCGAGAGCGTCGAGCCGAGCGTTTCCTGTTGTGCTGGATGCTCGGAGGCTTGCTGCTGCTGTGTGCCGCCACCCATCATCGCTTCATCCACCTGCTGGTGATCTTGCCACCGGCGGCGATGCTCGCAGCACGCGAAGTCTCGCACTGGTTTTCGCCGCAGCGAAATACCGTCTATGCCATCCTGGCGCTCTCCTCGGTGCTGCCGGTCGCCGCCGCATATCTCGATGTATTCGACAAGCAGAGCCCGCACATCGTCCGAACCGAGCAGATCGAAGACTTCTGTCGTCAGGTCGAGTCCCATGCGGGACCCAACACCCACCTCGAGTTCTTCCATGCGGATCCGGCAACCCAGGTGCTACTGAAGCGTCACCGAGCACCACTCCTCGATTCCCGCATCGGCGATTTCCTCTCATCGGAGACCCATTCACTGGTGGTGGTCGGCGATGAAAATCTCTTTCGAAAGCACGCCAGCGAGCAAGGAATCGAGCAGTTCGAGGTGCTGGTGAGAGCTCCGTTCGGGGAGAATAAACTGACTCTCTATTCGGGCCAAGGTCACCAAGCGAGCGACTCACCGCGCCACCCAGTGCCTCGCAACTACTTTATCCTGACCATCTTGTCGATCATGACCGCTATCGGCTTCTATTCGGCTTATCTCTTCGCAGCGGCAGGAGTGGCCGGTTCACGATCTTCCCCCGAACACCTATAATAGAACTTGTGCGGTCAGCGGGGATCAATAAGGGGCCTGTTACATCCTTGGCCGTACCCATCGACAGCGAGGAGCCACGGGAATCTTTCGAGACGGTCACTGAAGAGACCGCATGATCGACAACTCTCCTCATCATTGCAGGTGCTCATCGTCGGTGAAATGTTTCGCTGCGATTACGGATTTTGATGGATCTGACGGTACGGGAGGTCTCGATGCCCTCATGTTTTCAGCGGCTATGCGCCCTGTCCCTGCTCACCACACTCTTCACCACGCTGCTCCTCTCGTCGAGCCTGACTCTCGCAGCAGACGCTCCCTTTCGCCGTGGTGACCCCAACGGCGATGGTGGAGTCGACATCTCCGATCCGATCGTGATCCTCAACTACTTGTTTGTCGACATCAATTCGATCAGCTGTTTCGACTCCGCAGATATCAACGATGATGGGTCACTCGATATCGGCGATCCGATCAGTTTGCTCGGCTACATCTTCATCGGCGACACCCCGCCGCCGGCACCGGGTCCCAACGAATGCGGACCCGACCCGACCGACGATCAACTCGGCTGTGTTACCAGCAGTTGTGATGGTGCTGGCGATCCGCAACGAATCGTCGCCGGACACCTTTTGCACCGCATCGCCTATGGCCCGGCACCGGGAGATGTAACCCGGGTTGTCGACCTGGGCATTCCTGTTGTCATCGATGCTCTGTTACAACCCGAGATCGGCGACGAGGTCGGGAACATCCCGCTCCTGGCTCTCGAGGATCAGTTCACCTCGAGTATTCCGGTCAGCCAGGAGCAGTTCATCCTGCGACCCAACGGCTCCTTTCATTACTTTCTCGGATTCGAGGAGCCACCGGCAGACTGGGCCCAGCCAGGTTTCGATGACAGCAGCTGGCAGGTTTCCACCGGCGGGTTTGGTTTCGGCGATAACGACGATGTGACGACGATCCCCCAGTTCTTCACCACCGATCTCGCTTCGATCTACATTCGCACCCAGTTCATGATGGATAACCCCGCAGGGTTGCCAGGGATCTACCTGAAGATGCTCTACGACGATGCATTCGTCGCCTACATCAATGGAGTGGAGTTGACCCGAAGCACCCAGGGCAATGGGTCACCACATCTGGTCGGGAGCCCTCCCCCCTTCAATCAGTACTCTACTGGCACACATGAATCGGGGATCCCCGAGTACTTCCTGATTCCAGACTCGCTGCTGCAACCGGGAATCAACACCCTCGCCATCCAGGGTCATGACGCGCCCAACAACGCCGACTTCACCCTCGATCCAAGCATCGTCGCGCAGACCTTCAGCAGCACCGCAACCCGCGATGTCATCCTCAGCGATGCCAACCTGCAACGATTCATGTTCATTCGGGGGATCTACTCCACCCGTCAGTTGCAAACGGTGCTGGGTGAATTCTGGGAAAACCACTTCACCACCGACGAAGAGAAGTTGAGGGATCTGTTTCGAGCATTGCGCAATCGCTATAACCATCGAATCCTCGGCAGCAATACCGGTGCGCGGATGCACTCTTCCTCGCTCGAGTTCGAGGAATACGAGTTCTTCCGTGATCACTCGCTCGGTTACTTCTCCGACCTTCTCCTGTTCAGCGCCAGCAGCGTACCGATGCTGGTTTACCTCGACACCATCTTGAATTTCGCTGCCGAACCGAACGAGAACTACGCCAGGGAAATCCTCGAGCTCCACACCCTCGGCGTCGACAACGGCTACACCCAGACCGATATCGAGGAGGTGGCCAGGGCGTTGACCGGTTGGTCCGTCACGCGGATCCCCAACCAGATGATCGTCCCCTTCCCCGACTATGTCACCAACCCGGTCACCACCACTCAGCATTCCTGGACCACCACTGCGCTGCTAGAAATTGGCGCGGACTGGAGTTACTTCAAGGGTCTCGAAGAGCCCTCTCCCGATCCTGCCGGTGCAGCGACCACCGCCTGGACTGAGCCCGGCTTCGATGACACCAGCTGGCTGGTCGGTCCAACCGGCATCGGCATGGGGGACGGCGATGATGCCACCATCCTCACCGACATGCAGAACAACTACATCAGCTACTACGCGCGCACGAACTTCATCATTGCGGATCCGCAAACGACTGATCGACTCGAGCTGGAAGTGGATTACGACGACGGGGTGGTCCTCTACCTCAACGGCACCGAGATCGGACGAAGCCAGACGATGGCCGATGCCCCGACTCCGCCTCCCTATACCGCTGCCAGTGGTGGGCACGAAGCGGGCAATCGCCCGTCGCTGGTCGATCTCGATCACTTCAGACACCTGATGGTCGCCGGAAACAATGTGCTGGCCGCCCAGATCCACAATGTCTCGATCTCCAACAATGATGCTTCCTTCTTGCCGCGAGTCACCTCCAACGTTCCCACCCCACGACACATCGATCTGAATAATCGTCAGGGACAGTGGAACTTCCGCTTCAATCCGGCCCAGCATGACGACGGTGCCAAGTCGATCTTCCCGGGTACTCCGTACCAACTCGACATCCCTGCCGGACGAGTCGGTGCCGACGGCGTACTCGATGGAATCGAATTGATCGACGCCCTGACCGCACACCCGAGCACCGCACAGTTCATCTGCATCAAGCTGATCCAAAAGTTCGTCTCCGATGAGATCTCGCTGGCGACCATCGCCAATGGAACAGCACCGATCGCCTTGCAGGGTCTGCTCGCCGACATGATTGCCGCCTGGTTCTCTACCCCTGAGCCTGGACATATCGGAACCGTGATGGAAACGTTGCTCGATCCGATCAATCAGAATGGTCCCTTCTGGAACCCCGACAACATGCGCACCAAAGTGAAATCTCCGGTCGAGTTCATCAACACCACTCTTCGGGCACTGGGGGCGGACGCCAGCAGCGACGATCTAGCGAACCGGATGAAAGAGATGGGGATGGACCTGTTCCAGCGCGACGAACCCAATGGCTACTCCGAGGTTGGGTCGGACTGGATCGGCACCACCACGCTACTCAAACGCATCAACTTTGCCCGCAGATTTTCTTCCAACGTGGATAACGATTACCGGTGGGAGGTGGGTGAATTTGTCGCCCTCGATCAAAACCTCGGTGCCCTCGAGGTGATCGACGTCTTCGATGAAGTTCTGTTCCAGAACACCCTGACCGAAGCTGAAAAGTGTATTGTGATCGACTACCTCGAAACTGACCTGGACGGGCTGCCGTGGCCTCTCGACTCGACGGTTCCGGACTACGAAGCACGGATCCGCGACATGGTTGGCTTCATGTTCAGCCTCCCACGCTGGCAGTTTCAGTAGGAAATAGGAGAAGACCATGTTGAATCGAAGAAACCTGCTCAAAAGCGGAGGACTCGCCGCCTTGGGATTGATCCTTCCGCCATTTGTCGGTCCCGAGTTCCTCGCCAGGAAACTGATGGCCGGAAACGGCGGTACTGGACAGAAGAAGATGATCTTCATCTTCCAGCGTGGTGGCAACGATGCCATCAACACCGTGATCCCTCGTGGCGATGCAGATTACAGCAGCGCCACTCGTCCAGGCCTCTTCATCAATGACCTCGAGGCGATCGACCTGGGTAATGGTTTTGCTCAACTTCATCCTTCGCTTCAACCATTGATGGAAGTGTTTAACAATTCCGCCCTCAATGGAATCCCAGGACCTGGCAACCTCGCGGTCTTGCACAGGATCGGCTACCCCGAGCAATCGCGTAGCCACTTCAGTGCCCAGCAGTTCTGGGAGAATGGTGTACCGGGAAACGAGACCCTCGATGAGGGCTTGCTCTACCGCCGCTTCGCCAACGTGCCGGGATTCCCCGACAACCCCTTCCCCGGGGCTTACCTCGATGACTCGCTGCCGGTGGTGATGCGCGGTTCGATACCGATGCCGGCTTTCCCTGCCACTGCAGACTACTCCTTCCCTGGCACGCTCGCTCAGGTCGCTAAATTCCTCGGCGAACTTCCCAGTACTCCGGGCGCCACCGACGGTCGCGGATTCTACGGTGCCTACGGTGGAAAACCCGATGTCGAGGGAGCCAAGTACCGCGACATCTTGATGCCCACAGGGGTCAAGCTGGGAGAGTCGGTCAGTACCGTCCAGCAAGCACTGGCACAGGGTCCCTACATTCCGGAGAACGGTGCGCTCTATCCCGACAACACCTTTGGAGCCCAGCTCTCCGAGATCGCCATGTTGATGAAACGAACCCCGGCCACCTTGCTCGGGGTCAACATCGACGGCTGGGATACCCATACCGCACAAGGTCGCATCGCTGGGGCTCACCCCAATCTGCTCGGAGATCTGGCGCTCGGAATCCAGGCGCTCTCGCGTGACCTGCAATCCCAGTGGCAAGACGTGGTCGTCGTGACCGTTTCAGAATTTGGACGCACGTCGATCGAAAATGGATCGCAGGGCACCGACCACGGCGCCAGCAGCACCATGTTTGTGGCCGGTGGAAGTGTCGTCGGTGGCGTCTACAACTGCGATCCGAGCAGCTGGGCTCCAGGATCGATGTTCACCGTCAACGATCGATACCTCGCCGCCAACACCGATTACCGGATGATCTTCTCGGAGATCTTCGCCAATCACTTCGGCGACGATCTGTCGTTGATGGACCAGTTCATGCCTGGTTTCGATGCTGCAGCTGCGGCCAATCCAGCACTGTTCACACCACTCGGTTTCATCGGTTGATCCGTCATGAACTCAATGCTGAAACTCTCGATCATCGTCGCCTTCGCCTGCGGTGGATTCCTCTGCGACGATGCGCTGGCTGAAGATCACCAGATCAACTTCTTCAACTCGGCCTTCATCCCCACCAGCCTGACCATCGAGGCGGGGGATTCCGTCACCTGGAACTGGGTAGCCGGAAGCCATCAACTCAAAAGCGGCTTCCCCGGTGGCACCCCGGGAACCCCCGACCAGCCGGGAGCCCTCTTCGATACGACCATCGATGCCCAGAACCCCAGTTTCAGTCACATCTTCACCGAGATGGGGATCACCATCGGTTTCTTCGATGAAAACAATCCTGCGCAGATCGGTTCCATCACCATCCTCGACGACACCCTGACCTTCGAGGTCGGCGTAGTCGACAATTCCTATCTGCCGCAGGTCATCGAGATCTTTGAGGGGGACCGGGTTCGCTGGGTTCATGAGCCGATGGAGATGTTGCACACGGTGACCAGCGGCATGCCGGGCGGCGATCCCGGCACCATCGAGGAACCAGGAGCCCTCTTCGACGAGGAGTCTTCCGACCTCAATCCCATCTTCGAGTACACCTTCGACAGTGCCATGGAGTTGCCCTACTACTGCATTCCTCACGTCGATTTCGGCATGGTGGGACAGGTGATCGTTCAGGATCGCTTCATCCGAGGAGACTCCGATCGCAATGGCGCACTGGGCATCGGCGACGCGATTTTCAGCCTCGGATTTCTCTTCCAGGGTGCTGCGACTCCCAACTGCCTCGATGCCCTCGATGTCAGTGACGATGGACAGGTCGACATCGCGGACCCAGTCTCGTTGCTGGGATATCTCTTCTCCTCGACGGCGGCTCCGGCGGCTCCATTTCCGGCAGAGGGACCGGACCGGACGGTAGATACACTCCAGTGCCACCCCTGAAGCCGATTCGCCCTGTTATGCATTCCTTCTCGCTTCACCCCACGCCCACTTCAATAGTATTCTCGGCCCTACGAGGGTGCCGTCCTGCCAGTTGAGAACTGATCTGGCCGCTGAATTCGTGTAGGATCCACGGTCCACTTCACTCTTCTGGAAGGATGTCTCCCGATGATTCGAGGACTCCAGTTTCTATCCCTGGTATTGATCTTCTGCTGGATTTCCCAGGGGCTGCAGGCGCAAACAGAACCTCGCGAGGGGATCGAGCGTCGCACCCCGGAAATACATGCCATCATCGGTGCAGATGTGATCACCGAACCGGGCGAGTTGATCCCATCGGCCACCATTCTCATCGAGGATGGTGTCATCACCGCCGTCGGAACCGATGTCCAGGTCCCCGCCAATGCGCGCACCTGGGATCGGAGCGGACATGTCATCACCGCCGGCTTCATCGACATGGATCTCCGTGTCGAGATCGAGGAATCTACAGATGCCTCCCGAGCCGGACGCAACTGGAATCGCAAGGTCCATCCGGAGTATCAGACCTCCGAGGGCCTGGTCATCGATCCAGCGGTCGCTTCTGGATTCCGTAGCGCCGGATTCACCAATGCGCTGGTCTCTCCCGCCCAGGGAGTCTTCTCCGGTTCGACCGCCTTCACTCGCCTCGTCGGAGGACCCGACCGCAGGGCGCTGATCGAGGATCAGATCGCCATCAGTGGAGGTCTGCAAACCGGAGGCTGGGGTAGAGGCGGAGGCTATCCTGCGTCTCGAATGGGAGCGATTGCACTGGTACGCCAGACCTTGCTCGATGCCACCTGGTATCGTGAGACGTGGAACGCTCACCGTGCTCACCCCGATCATCTTCCCCGACCCGAATCCGACCTCTCTCTGGAAGCACTGTTTCCGGTGCTGGACGGGACGGTGCCGCTGGCATTGCGTACCCGTGACGTCCTCGAAACGCTGGCTCTCACCGAGGTACTCGAGGAGTTCAAGATCAACACCTGGTTCCAGGGCAATGGCTTCGAGTACCAGCAACTCGAGCAGATCGCGGCCACCGGGTCGCCCTTCATCTTGCCGGTGAACTTCCCGGACACGCCGACCGTCGATGGCGTCGGCGGAGACACCGGGATCACTCTCAGAACCCTCGAACTGTGGGCGTCGGCCCCGGAAAACCCCGAGCGTCTTCGTCGCGCGGGTGTTCCCTTCACCTTCACCGCCCGGGGACTCGATTCTCCATCCAAATTTGCTTCTCAGGTGGCGACTGCCATCGAACGTGGGCTACCGGCAGATGTAGCCCTGGCAGCGGTGACCACCGAACCGGCTCGCCTGATCGGGGTCGAGGATCGGTTCGGCCGCGTCGCCGTCGGCAAGACCGCGATGCTGGCGGTCTGGGACGGTCAGCCCTTCGACAGCGGTAAGAGTTGCACCGAGGTGTGGATCGATGGAACTCGTCACGAGAACCAAGCGGCTCCTCCCGCCGACATCCGAGGCCAGTGGCAAGTCGCCGTGGCCACCGATGAAGGAGAGATGGAACTGGGTTTCACCCTGACCGGCTCGAAAATGTCTCCCAAGATCACCGTCCAGTACCAGGAGAAGACTCTCAGCCCCTCTCGCTTCCACTACGAAGGAAATGAAGTGGGGTTCACCTTCTCGGGTGGCCCATTCGGAGAAGAGGGCTATGCCCGCTTCGGAGGCACCCTCGGCACCGATGGCAGGATCCACGGTAACGTGGCGAGTGCCGGATACCCGGAGTACTCCTTCGTTGCGAATCGCACTGGCGATGTGGAGGAAGAAACCACCACTCCAGAATCCCCGGATCAAGCCTCAGATGCCTTCGGTGAAGATGCTCCGGTAGGCCGTGTCGGTCGCCGCGGAGCGGGAGGTCGCAGAGGCGTGGGTCGTCGCGGACTAGGTGGCGGTCGTTGGCCCGGAGCCACCGCTTCCGGCGATCGTCCTTCGCGTCGTGGCGGCAAGATCGACTCTTCCCACTTCGAGGGATCGATCGATCGCGACATCGCAATGCCGATGGGAGCCTACGGTACCACTGAAGGACCCTACTCACCGGCAGCAGTCCTCATCACCAACGCCACCATCTGGACCTGCGGGCCCGATGGGATCCTCGAGCAGGCAGACCTGTTGGTCATCGGCGGCAAGGTAGTCGAGGTCGGACAGAACCTGAGCGCCACCAAGGGTGCTCACGTCATCGACGGTACCGGTCTTCATGTCACTCCGGGCTTGATCGATCCCCACTCCCACACAGCCATCCGTGGGGGTGTGAACGAGGGCACCCAGGCGGTCACCGCCGAGGTCCGGATCGGTGACTCGGTCGACTGCGAAGACATCAACATCTACCGCCAGCTGGCCGGTGGAGTTACCACAGCACAACTGCTACACGGCAGTGCCAATCCCATCGGCGGCCAGAGCGCGCTGGTGAAGTGGCGCTGGGGCTCCTCTTCACAGGAGATGAAGATCAAGAATGCACCGAAGATGATCAAGTTCGCCCTCGGTGAAAACGTCAAGCAATCGAACTGGGGCAACGAGGCGACCGGACGCTATCCCCAGACTCGGATGGGTGTCGAACAGTTGATTCGAGATTCGTTCCATGCCGCCACCGAATACAGAGATGCATGGCGCGCGTGGGAAACTGCGGATCGTTCAACGATGCTGCCTCCCAGGAGAGATCTGGAACTCGACACCTTGGTCGAGATCCTCGAGGGCGATCGGTGGATCCACTGCCATTCCTACCGACAAGACGAGATCCTCATGTTGATGCGCGTCGCCGAGGATTTCGGATTCCGCATCGGCACCTTCCAGCACATTCTCGAGGGCTACAAGGTGGCTCCCGAGATGGCTCGCCATGGTGCTTCAGGTTCCACCTTCAGTGATTGGTGGGCCTACAAGTTCGAGGTTTACGATGCGATCCCCTACAACGGAGCGCTGATGCGCCGTGCCGGGGTCAACGTTTCCTTCAACTCCGATTCTGACGAACTGGCCAGACGCCTCAATCTCGAGGCGGCGAAGGCGGTCAAGTACGGCGACGTTCCGCCGGAAGAAGCGCTCAAGTTCGTGACCCTCAATCCGGCATTCCAGTTACACCTCGATGATCGAGTCGGCTCCCTCGAGCCGGGCAAAGATGGCGACTTCGTCATCTGGTCCGGCGATCCACTGTCGGGCTATTCGATGTGCCTGCAGACCTGGATCGAAGGGCAGAGATACTTCGACCGCGATGAGGATCTGGCGATGCGCACACGTGACAAGACTCGTCGAGAAGAACTGATCTCGATACTTCTAGAATCCAAGATGGGGGCGGCCACTCCCGAAAAAGACCCGGCCGAGGGAGAGGAGGGAAGCCGATGAGCGGGTTCCACAAGCTATCCATCGTCGCACTGTTTTTCTCGTGCTGGTTCCTCTGGAGTGGACTGGACTCGACCTTTGGTTCCGACCCGATCCCTGGACCGATGCAAAAAGGCACCATCGCCATCGTCGGTGCGACCATTCATCCGGTCGAGGGACCGATCATCGAAGATGGCACCATCATCTTCAGTCGCGGTCGCATCACGGGAATCGGTCGCGGGATTCCGGTTCCGAACAACTGCGAAGTGATCAAGGCCCACGGCAAGCACATCTATCCGGGGCTAATCGCATCGGCGACCAGTCTCGGATTGATCGAGATCTCCTCGGTACGAGCGACCAATGACCAGCGAGAGACGGGAGAACTGAATCCTAATGCTCGCGCTGCCAGTTCCGTCAATCCCGACAGCGAGCACATTCCAGTGGCACGCGCCAATGGGATCGCTCTGGCGGCAACCCGACCCGGTGGTGGATTGATCTCGGGACAATCGGTATTGCTGCGCCTCGACGGCTGGTCCTGGGAAGACCTCGCAGTGGAGACCAATCTGGGGCTCGAGATCCAGTGGCCATCCCAGGGTCGCAGAGGACGCTTCTTCGAGCAGGAGGATGCCCACGCCCACGGGCACTCGCATGATCGCGCAGGAGAAGTGGATCCTCGTGCCGAAGAGACACGCCCTTCTCGTCGTTCCAATGGTTCAGCCGCCAAGATCGCCAAGATTCGCGAGCTGTTTGATCAGGCGAAGGTCTACTGCCAGAGCCGTTCGGCAGATCAAGAGATCTTTGACGGCTCCGCCCCCGATCTTCGACTCGAGGGGTTACGACCTGCCATCGAAGGTACTTGCCCGGTTTACATCCACGCCGAAGGTGCCAGAGAGATCCGCGCTGCGGTGGAATGGGCCCTCGGAGCACAGTTGCGCCCGGTGATCGTCGGCGGAAGGGAAGCCCCTCGTGTCGCTTCATTCCTGGCGGAATACAAGATTCCAGTGGTGTACGGTCCGGTGCACCGTCTTCCCTCCAGCAGGGATGATGCCTATGACGATCCGTTCACCGGCCCGGCGACGCTGGCGGCTGCAGGAGTCGACTTCTGCATCGGTGCCTTCGATACATCCAATGTGAGAAACCTGCCGTATCACGCCGCAACTGCTGCCGCATACGGCCTCTCTCCGGAGAAGGCACTGGAGTCGATCACCCTGGCGCCGGCACGCATTTTCGGTGTCGCGGATCGATACGGATCTCTGGTTCGCGGAAAGTCGGCCACGATGATCATCACCGATGGCGATCCGCTGGAGATCCCGACCCAGGTCGAGGCGATGTGGATCGATGGACGCTCCGTCGACCTGACCAGCCGCCACACTCAACTGCGAGACAAGTATGCAGAAAAGATTCGCCGCAAAGCGGAAAGGCGCTCCTTCTAGAGAGTTCCACCAGTGCAGAGTCAGCCACGGGGGAACGGCAAGTGAGACTTGCCGTTCCCCCTGTCATTTCCGACAGCACTCGAACCACTCCAATCTTGACGAAGCAGTAGGTGTATTGCAGCATTCTCACAAGGAATCGCACCGCCAGGATTCCCATGGCCTCGGGAGGCGTATTGACCCAGATCTTGCTGCTATCCGCATGGCTCCTTGCCAGTAGTGCCCACTCGCTCTCTCTCGAGTCCGCACTTTCCGGCATCAGCCCAGCGCAGGACACCACTCACCGCGGTGATGACATCTCGATCCGTGAAGCCGAGCTGAATCTACGTCGAGGCAACTATGCTGCCACCGCCAGGATCTGTCGCACCATCTTGAAATCGAATCCGGTCGAAGCGGATGCGTTGCTGCTGCTGGGCAAGGCCAGCTTCTCGGCCGCAGAAAAACTGGCGGGAACACCCCCAGCCCAGCAAGCCTACGCCGAAGCAGAGCAGTCCTTCCTGAGATTTCTGAAAGTCGACCCCGACAGAAGCGAGACTCGCATCTGGCAATCGTTGGCGATCTGCGCCAGCCGACGTGATGCGCACTCTGTAGCCCTTCAACGCGCTCGCAAATCGGTCGAAGTGGAACCCAATAATCCGCTCGCTCTGAGGATTCTGGGCGAATCTGCACGAGCACTGGGACGCAACGAAGAGGCCCTCGATTCGTTTCAGAAATCTCACAACATCCGTCCTGGCGATCTGGATGTGGTGCACTTGCTAGCACTCGCCTTGAAAAAGTTGGATCGTCCTGCTGCCGCGCGACAACTGTTGGAAACCACAATCGCTGGCCTACCGCCTCGATCACCCGGCACGGTTCAACTCTCACTGGTGCTGTTCACGGTTCATCTGAATACGAATCAGCCACAGCTCGCACAAACGGTGCTCGAACAAGCGGCGCTGATCGCTCCCGAAAACCTGACCCTGAATGTCGAGATGTGTGCCAACCTGTATCGCCTCGGTGACCACTCGAGAGCACGATTCTACGCCGAAAAAGCCCGCGGTCAGATCGGCCAATCTCGCATCTCGCGCGCGATCACAGCTCGCGTCCTCGGCCAGATCCACGCACACCAGGGGAATCATGCCGAAGCGATTGTCGAGTTGAAGCGTGCCATCGAGAGGCAGCCAGATGATCTCGCTTCATTGCAATCCCTGGCGGGATCACTGCGCCGATCAGGTGAAGAGCAAGAGGCACGAGGGGTGCTGGAGCGTTACCGTAAGATCCGCCAGCAGATCTCGCTCGTCGAGGCGAAGCCGGCACCCGATCTGGCTCAAGCGGAAGGCCTTGAAAGACAGGCGCAGATCATCCGTGCCTTGGTCGATCTGGGACGATTCGATCAGGCGAAGCAACAACTCAGCAGGCGTCTCGCCGCCTCACCAAATCACCCGAGTAACTCGATACTGCAAGAACTCCTCGAACAGCAGGAACCACGATGAGACCGCTGAGCCTGATCCCTCTACTCTTCATCTGTGGCTGCACATTTGAGCCTTCGGCCGAGCAGCGGCAAGTCGCTTCTGAACTGTTCCAGGTCGAACAGAACTCAATTCCCTTCCACCACGATTCGGGAGCCCGCGGATCACGATACATCGGTGAAATCGTCGGATCGGGTGCAGGCTTGCTCGATGCCGATGGCGATGGAGACCTCGACCTGTTCTTGATCAACGGCTCGCCGGCGAAACTGGAGCCGAAAGAGGAAGCGCCGAGAGATCAGTTGTTTCTTCAGGTCGATGGAGCGTTTGTCGCGGCAGGACCCGATTGTGGAATTGTCGGATCGGAAGCTGGAATGGGGCTCGCCATCGGCGACATCGATAACGATGGAGATCCGGATCTATTCGTCGCCAACGACGGGCCCGATCAACTCTACATCAATGATGGCAAGGGACGATTCGATGAGCAATCTCTGAGCAGGGGTATCACCAGCGACTCCTTCTCCAGTGCAGCAGTATTGGTCGACATCGAAGGCGATGGCGACCTCGATCTGTTCATCGGTTCCTACCTGGATTTCGATGCGAGCACCTTTGTTCCATGTACTCGTGGAGACCAGGAGGTCTATTGCGCGCCTTCCAACTTTGCTCCGGCTCCCTGTCTCCTGCTACTCAATGACGGAACCGGGAACTTCTCGGATGTCAGTACGAGCAGTGGGTTGAAGGACCACCCGGCCAAAGCGTTGGGAATCATCAGCATCGATATCGAACCAGACGGTGACCCTGACCTGTACGTGGCCAATGATGGAGAACCCAACTTCTTGCTGATCAATCAATGGAAAGAACAGGGGCGGATCTTCTTTCTCGAAGAGGCGCTGCTCGCTGGTTGTGCTTACGGAGAAGGTGCCAAGGCGGAAGCGGGAATGGGAGTCGACGCTGCCGATCTCGACGGCGATGGAGATGAAGAGATTCTCGTGACCAACCTGGAAGCCCAGTCCAATTCCTGTTACCGAAATGACGGAAATGGAATGTTCATGGAAACCAGCTTTGCCAACGGGTTAGGCCCCGCTTCGCTCCCTCATGTGGGTTTCGGTATTCAGGTCATCGATGCCAACCTCGATGGCCACCTCGACATCTTCGTGACCAATGGTCACATCATCGAAAGCATCGGTGAGATTCGCCAAGGCGCCTCCCACTTTGCCCAACCGGATCAATTGTTTCTTGGAGACGGTAACAGCTTCAAATTGACACCCTACTCTGCACCAGTAGATCCCACCGTCGGTAGATCTTTGCTCAGGGGAGACCTCGACAATGACGGAGATGACGATCTGATCATCACTCGATGGAACTCGACTCCGCAACTTCTTCGATCCACCGCAGCGGGGTCCGCCGCTGTCTTGGGCTTACGCCTCGAAGGATCTTCCGACCGGTCGAACCGAGATGCCATCGGTGCGCGGATCACTGTCAGCGCAGGGGGGCGGCAGTGGATGAGAGAACATCGAGTACAGAGTTCCTATCTCGCCAGTCACGATCCACGTCTACTCTTCGCCCTTCCTGAAGGCTGCACTGAAGGGGATGTCTCGGTGCTATGGCCCGACGGCAAGGTGGAAAATCGACGACTCCAGGCGGGTAGTTATCATCACTGGATACAGGGCCAGCAGTCGGTGGTCAGTACCGAGTTCTCTCCTCCTCGGTGATCCTTCCGTGGATCTTCTTCACCTTGCTGATCAGTTCGATCTCCCACTGATCGTCGATAACCATCTTTGAAGTGGTACCCGCACTGAAGGTATGACTGCCACTCCCGCTCGCCGTGGTCACCTCCACCGTGATCATTCCATCGGCGCCGATGGTGACTTCGATGTCGAGATTCGGGCTCGAACCATCTTCTGTACCAGCGATGGTGATGGTCGCTGGCTGGCCTTGCAGGACCAGTGCTCTTGGTGCGCAGATTACACGTCCCTCGACAGACATGGTCAATTCATGATGGAGTTGGACCACCGATACATCGCTGTGCCCCAACGGCGCACAACCACAACAGGCCAACAACATCGCGACGGTAACCAGCAAGAATTTCATCTTCATCCTGTCGATGACCTGTTCTCGATGGACGCTACAGATCTACTGACCGGTACTGGCCTTCTTCTTCGCCACCATGTCGGAGAGCTGGTACTTCTTGCGGTGAATCACTTCCTTATCTCCTCGGACCAACTGCACCTGTAGCGATGGATCTGGCCCACTCGCATCCGCCTCGACATGAAGGAAAACACTGGTCTCTCCACCGTCAAACACCAGCGAAGGGTGCGGTGCATTGGCACTCTGGATCACCGAATTGGCCAGTGGTGAGGTGATCCACTCATCGAGAGGATAGCCAGCACCCTCGGATGCTGGATAGGAGAGGTGCCGACAGCGGTGAATGTCGCCGGTCACGATCAACACACCTGAAATCGAGTTGTCGCCGATGAAATCGATCAATCCCTGGCGCTCATGAGGATAGAAGCCCCAGTGATCGATCTTCCCCGGGCGAGTGGCTCCGTTGAAGATCATTCCACAGGTGATGATCTTGAAGGGGGCCTGCGACGATTGCAGTCCCTGCTGCAACCACTTCCACTGCTTCTTTCCCAGTAGGGTTGGTTGATCGGCATCGAACTGGGAGGGTTCTGTCCTGCCGAACCATCGGGTATCGAGGATGAAGAGATCGACCGGTCCGAAACTGTAACTCGAATAGATCCCCTCCGATTGACCGTCTCCGATGGAACCGAGTGCGTGATATTCGGAGAAGGCCTGCCTCGAGTTGTTACGGCCCGGAAGCAATCCGACATGGTCGTTTTTTCCGTAATCATGATCGTCCCAGGTGGCCAGCACCGGGGTTCTTCGAATCAGTGCCGCCACTCCAGGATCTTGCCAGAAGGAACGATACGCAGTTCGCTGGCGCGACAGATCGGTGCTGTCGATGTAGGGAGTATCACCGATCAACACCAATGCATCCGCTTCTTGTGAACGGATGGTGTTCCAGATCTGACCCTCTCGATATTTCTTCGGACTGGCACAGGAACCAAACACCAGGCGAGCCTTGCCGTCATCATCTGGAGGCCCAACTACCACCTGATCGGCGTCATCTGCAGCCACCTTCCCATCGATCAGTAAGCGGTAGTGATATCGATGCCCCGCCTCCAGCCTGGCCTTCAGCAGTAAATCGATGGTCAGATCACGACTCTCGCTCGAGACCGCGGAGGCGCGTGCCACCTCTGCGCCAGCAGCATCGACAAGGATCGCATCGATGGTCTGCCCCGCTCCCGCCGCTCGGCACCAAACTCTTACACCTTCTCGCTGCACGACTCCGACCATCGGGCCAGCAGTGAACTTCCCGGATGCCGGGTCCTGCCCGGTTTCAGGAGCCAGCAATAGCGTGATGAGTAACAAGGTCCAGTAATTCATCGACGACCCTCCTCGGTTAAATTCGGTGGTTCTAGTGCAGACAGGATGTACCGGATGGGGGGGCTCAGGCTATCCTCTACTTCGAAATGAGGATCATGTTTCGCGAGGAACCGGGAGCGATCCGCCTCTTCTTGCTGGGGATGGCGATACTGATACCTGCAGTGTGGCTCGATACAAGCCTCACCGGCAGTGACGAGTACCGTGTCACCTTTCGTACCGCCCTCGAAACCGCCGCCAGTGACGACTGGACCACCCCGACCCTCGATCAGGAACCCAGACTTCGCAAACCACCACTCTACTACTGGTGGCTCGCCACCTCGGTCCGGTGGTTGGGATCGAGCCCCATCTCGCTGCGGATCTGGGGAATCATCAGCGCCATCGGATTGGCCCTGGTCGCAGCTTCCATCGGCAAGAGATCCACGGGAACCTCTGCCGCTTTCATCTTCGTGATGTTGATCGGAACCGTCGGCATCGCCACCGAGTCGCGTCGTGCAATGCTCGATGTTCCGATGGCATTCTTGTTATGGCTGTCGATTGAACGAGGGCTGAAGTGGCGCACTGACGGTGGCGCCATCCGTGCCATCGCTGCTGGAGTCTTGATGGCGTTGTCGACGCTGATCAAACCGACCGCCATACTCTTCGGTGTCACGGCCATGATCAGTTTGTTTCTGCTGGGGCCCAAAAGATCTCCCCATGCAAAGCTCCACCATCTGTTGTACATGCTAGTGGCTCTGTTGCTGGTGGCTCTGCCGTGGTGGTACCTGGTTTATCAGCAGTACCCAGAGCTTCTCAAGGGGCGCTGGACCGAACAAATCGCCCATCGAGAGCTCACCTGGTTCCATCCCGAGGCGCTGCCATCTCTTCTGGGGGGGATGCTCGGCCTGGTCCTACCCTGGTCGATCTCATCGATCTTTGCACTGATCACCTTCAGCCGTAAAAAGGCCGCTGGGCTGGAAAATCACGAGCGCTGGATGGTGTTGTGGGTGATTCTCTCGGCGCTTCCGTTTCTGACCATGAAAACATTTGAGCGCTACCTGATCCCGCTGTTACCAGTGATGACGATCCTCACTGCCACCTATCTACAGGATCTCGAGCCGCCGCGGAGAATCCGTCATCTTCGCACTGCTACGATCCTCGCGGGCATCCCCTGCTTGTTGATCGCAGCCTTCGTCGGGTGGTTTGACACTTCTCTGCTGGCCGCTGTACTGATCGCCTTTTTCTGGCTGCTGATGTGGTGGAGTGCCGGGCACGGTCGAATTCTCTCCTGCGCTCTCTGCTCTTCAGCGCAACTGGCCATCGTGATGGGAATCGGCTTGCCTTCCATCGGCATCGGAGCGATACCGACGATTCCGACCATCTGTGAGGGCACCCGATTTGCCACGGTGAAAGTCGACCTGCTGCCCACCCTGGCCCTGCGACAACAGCAGGCGATCCCCATCCTCGAGACCGATAGAGAATCGATGAGCCGCCATCTTCCCGCCGAAAAATCGACCCTTTTCGTGATGGATAGCCACCTCCAAGCGACCGAAGCGGCCCTCCACTCACTGGGTAGAAGCTCGAAGTCGGTGGCGACCTTTGGTTTATTCCGTTCGAGGAAGATCTTTACCCGCTTCCCCCGGCCAGATGCGACCGGCGAGGATTGGCTGCTAGCGATCCAATCAAGATCTCTGGACCGACTGAGGATACCATGCACCTTGCTTCTGGTTGAAGCTCGGGAGGATCGATGATGCGGTGGGCGTGGCTGATCATTTTTCTGATGGGAGTTCCCGGATGCGATGCCGAAGATCCGGCGGCTCTGCGCTGGCTAGTCGCCTCCAGCACCGCCGGTTCCGCTCGCCAGATCGCCAACGAGTTCGAGCAAAGTACCGGAATCACCGTCGAGGTGATCGCCGCATCCAGCGGTTCTCTGGTGCGACAGGTGGAAAATGGCCTGCAAGCGGATGTCGCCCTGTTGGCCAGCTCCCAATGGATGGATCGCCTCGAAGCACTACTTCCTCTCGCCGCTGAAACTCGTCGAGTTCCTTTTGGCAATCGACTGATCATCGCCACTCGTTCCCGGACGACTCCACGAGAACTCATTTCACTCGATGGAGATCCTCCCGCTGGACGATGGGTGATCGGCATTCCATCTTCGGTTCCGGTCGGTATGCATGGCAAGCAAGCCCTGCAACGGCTCGGTTGGTGGGATGATGTGAGCCCACGGGCGGTGCGGGCAGCCAATGCCAGGGCAGCGGTATCCCATGTCAATTCCGGTTCGGTCGACCTCGGGTTGATCTGGGCCAGCGATACCAGCACTCAGTGCCAGGTCCTGGCTGAACTACCACAGCAGTTGACCGGGGCAATCGCCTACCCCGCTGCGCGACTCAGTCGTCGTGCTGGATCTCAGCAACTTCTCGAAGCGATCTGTGACTCGCCAGCATGGCTCGCTGCAGGATTCACCCCACCTCCTTTTCAGGAGTCCAATCGATGAGTCTCTCTGCCGCTGAAATGGAAGCGCTGGCCATCTCGATCCGGGTGGCTCTTCTCTC
>CAVOEM010000019.1:0-21429 GCA_963694575.1 Planctomycetes bacterium UBA1146
AACAATAAGACCGCTGCCCCGATCTTCCCATCGTCACGTGGGTTACTCGTCGCTCGAGAAAATCGCTCGAGAAAGTCGCTCGAGAAAATCGCTCGAGAAAGTCGCTCGAGAAAATCGTCGCGTGAGTCACTCGTTGCTTGGATAAAAAAACAGGTGCGGCCTTCGTATAGATTCCCTGACGGTCATCGGGGGGGCGAGGCTGCGGATCATGATCTTCAGTAGATCTAGAGGAGACCATCTTGACCGAACGACTTTACGAGGGATTATTCCTCGTTGCTGCCACCGAAGCAGCATCCGAATGGAGCGAGATCGAGGTACAGATTCGTGCCGTGATCGAAAACAATGGCGCAACCATCGAATATGCGGAACGGTGGCCGGAACAGCGCCTGGCTTATCCAGTCAAGGGAGTCAAGCGAGGGGTTTATTTCCTTGCCTACTTCACTTCCGATACCGGAGCCATCGCTTCGATCCGCAGTGACGGTCAACTCAACGAGAAGATTCTGAGGATGTTGGTCATCCAGGAGGATTTCCTCAAGGTGGAGATGGCCAAGCGCAAGGAAGCTGCGGCACGGAATGCCGAGTCTGCGGCGCGATCGGCAGCGGAAGCGAATAAGCCTCCTGCCGAATCGACCAAGCCTGCTCCCGATGCCACCGAACCCACCACCAATTCGGAATCGACCGAAGATGGTGATGCCGGCGAAACGGCGACAGAAGCAGTGGTAGCGGAGGACCTCCCCACCACCACCACCAGCGATGCGCAAGCGGATCCTGTTGAGGCGCCAGTGGAGGCCGAGGCGCCAGTGGAGGCCGAGGCAGCGGTTGAAAAAGTGGTCGAAGATGCGGCGGATGAAGCGGTAGAAGAAGTGGCCAGTACTGAGGAAGAAACACAGTAATTTTTAACGAGAAGAGGGAGTCATGGAAATCAACAGGGTCTTCATCGCAGGTAATCTGACACGGGATCCCGAACTTCGGATGATCGCCGGTGGAACTGCAGTCTGTGATCTAGGGCTCGCCTCGAATCGGCGTTACCGCAAGCAGGGATCGGAGCAATTACAGGAAGAGACCTGTTTTGTGACGGTCACAGTCTGGGGTCGCCAGGCAGAAAATTGCAATCAGTACCTCAGTAAGGGCAAGCAGGTCGTGGTCGAGGGAAGACTCAAGTTCGACCAGTGGGCCGACAAGGAGAGTGGCAAGAATCGTAGCAAACTGACAGTGGTCGCCGATCGAGTCCACTTCATGCCGAAGGGTAGCGAGGGAGGATCCACACAGGGTCCCTACCAAACGACCGGCGAGCAGAGCTCGGGGACCAGCGAGCAGAGCTCGGGGACCGGCGAGCAGAACTCTGGGGGCTCCACCAACGAGTTCCCCCAGGGCCAACCTTTTAATGACGAGGTGCCCTTCTAGGGCTGAAAGAGATCAACATGTTTGGACGCAGGGACAAGAAGTCGGTGGTCGCCGATATGACCTATATCGACTACAAGAATGTCGACCTTCTACATAAGTTGCTGACTGGCGGTGGGAAACTGACCTCTCGCAGACAAATCGGCTGTGATTCGAGGATGCAACACCGCATCAAGAGAGCGGTCCACCAGGCCCGTTTCATGGCGTTGATTCCTTACGGGCAGTAGTCCGTTGCGGAACAAAAATCACCTTGTAGAACTCCCCGACGGGGAATGGTAACTGGAGCCAAAGCGATGAAATTGTTTCTCAAGAAGAACATCAAGCAACTGGGCGAGATCGGCGAAGTGATCGATGTGAAAACTGGTTACGCCCGAAACTTCCTGATTCCTCAAGGAATCGGTGTCGAGGTGGGGCAGGCGAATCTGCAGTGGATCGGTGCGCAAAAACGACGCCTTGAACTGGAAGAAACCGTGCGCAATGCAGAGATGAGAGGCCTCGCCGATCAGATCAACGGCGCATCCTGTACCGTCATTGCGCGGGCCACCGAGGAAGGGCATCTCTTTGGCTCAGTGACGGTGGAGAATATCTCGGAGCAACTTGCAGGAGAAGGTATCGAACTGGATTCGAAGTTGATCGAGCTGGAGAAACCCATCAAGGAACTCGGTATCTATAACCTGAATGTGCGAATTCATGCGGATGTCGAATCGGTCATCAAAGTATGGGTCGTCAAGGCAGATGAAGATGACGTCGATCCGGGTGATTCCAAGAGTTAGTTCGAATCGGCCTGTGGGACTGTCGCCTCGCTGTAGTTCTGGCTCGCTGTAGTGGTGGCTCGCTGTAGTGGTGGCTCGCTGTAGTGGTGGCTCGCTGTAGTGGTGGCTCGCTGTGGTGGTGGCTAGGTTGCGGATCTGCTCCCAAACCCCGATCGAGGCGGGAGTTTCGTCCTCCCCTTCCTTCCGCCCTCGGGCTCCGGTAGGGTCATTTCCCGGTGACCCTGTTGCGGCGATCCGGGCTCAAATTGAATTCAGCGATACGAATTATTTGAGTTCTATACAGGCACCGGAGGAGATCAGGAAGATCATGGCCGAAAACTCAAAAGAGGCGATCACGCTACCCCATAGCCTCGATGCAGAGGTGAGCCTGCTCGGTTCACTGATGCTGGGTGGAGCCAACAGTCATTCCGTCATGGGGTCGGTCAAGGGAGACGAATTTTACCTCTCCCGTCACCGGATTATCTACGACGAGATGATCCAGTTGTGGGCCGATGAGGGAGTCGCGGATGCCGTGATGCTGATCGATCGACTGCGAGCGAGCGGTCGACTGGATCAGGCAGGCGGCGAGGAGTATCTGGTCGACCTGACCAGTAGGGTTCAGACCAGTTCCAATCTTCTTGAATATGCCAGGATCATCCAGGAAGCCTCTCAGCGGCGACGGGTGATTGAAATGTGTCAGGATCTGGAAACCAGAGCACGATCCGGGTCTGGTAAGGTTCGTGACCTGATCGATGAAGCGGGTGGCCAGGTACTGGCACTGGCCGAGGACGATTCGAAGCAAGGCATCCATACGATGCATGAAAGCCTCGACAAGGTGATTCAGAACATCGAGGAGTGGGAAAAGGGATCGGTGGGTGTCCTGACCGGTTTCAAGGATCTGGATGAACTGACCAATGGACTCCAACCCACCGACCTGGTGGTGGTGGCAGGTCGCCCAGCGATGGGGAAAACGACCTTCGCTCTCAATGTGGCTCGTCATGCCGGATTGACCAACAAGGTTCCTGTCGCCATCTTCAGTCTTGAAATGGGTTATGACCAGATTGCGATGAACCTCCTCAGCGCAGCTTCCCAAGTCAGCGCTACCAAGATGCGAAAAGCGAAACTCAACGATATGGAGTGGAGCCAGATCATCCAGGGAGTCGACCGGATGAGAGAAGCGCCGATCTATATCGACGACTCTCCTGGTCTGAACGCCCTGTCGATTCGTGCACGTGCCCGGCGACTCCATCATCAGAAGAAACTGGGACTGATCGTGGTGGACTACCTACAATTGCTGGAGATGGGTGGTCGGGTAGAGAATCGGCAACAGGAGATCTCGCAGATTTCCCGTTCCCTGAAACAACTGGCCAGAGAACTGCAGGTTCCGATCCTGACGATTTCGCAGCTGTCACGAGCGGTCGAATCTCGCGAAGGCAACAAGCCCAGGATGTCGGATCTCAGGGAATCGGGAGCCATCGAGCAGGATGCTGATGTGATCATGTTGCTGTATCGTAAGGAGTATTACAGTCCTGACGACGAGGACGCCAAGGGGAAAGCCGAGGTCATCGTGGCCAAGCAACGAAAGGGCCGCACTGGTTCGATCGAACTCGCCTTCCATGCAGACCAACTTCGCTTCGGAGATATAGCTTACGAATCCTTTCCGGGATCTTGAAAGAAGACGAAATGAAACCTGTCGATCAAAAAATCCAAAGTTCGCGTTACCAGGTTCTGCTGAGATCAGTATTCCTGGTACTGGTCACCATCACATGCATGTTGTCTCTCCAGCAGGGACTTTCCGGTAGCGGTGTGGAACTGGAATCTCACAGAGTCGGAGTTTGCGACGTGCAGGTGGTTCTCGACCAGATTCCACAGGGAAAAGAGATCACCGACGAGTTCAATCAATTGCGGCGCAAGATGGAAGATGATGTTCGCAATCAGGAAACCTCGTTGCGTCAAATCCAGCAGGAGGCGAGTCAATTGCAACCAGGAACCGACGCCCGGCGAGAGGCGGAGAAAAGATTCACCCTGGCAAAGGCTGAATTGACCTGGATGCAGGAGGATCTGGAACAGGAATTCACCTCTCGTTTCAAAAGTCGTCGCGATGATCTGATCAAGATCGTCCGGGACGCCATCCAGGAGGTGGCCAACGAACGTGAACTCGATCTTGTGCTCAACAACATAGCTCGGGCCGCCGAGTTCAAGGTCTATGTCAGCGTCTGGGCCCGCGAAGATCTTGATATCACCCAGGAGGTGATCTCCAAGGTGGCTTCAAGGGTGGAGGATCGTTGACACCTGCGGCTCAACAGACCATCTCGTCGGAGGCGAGCCTTTCCGGAAAAGGCCTCCACCTCGGGGAACAAGCGACCCTGAGAATGCTTCCTGCAGATGCCGATAGCGGCATCGTGTTTCGTCGAACCGATCTCGATCCGGGACTGGATATTCCACTCGGACTCGACACCCTGAGGAAGCAACCGAGAAGAACCAGTTTCGGCATCGGAAATGCTGAGGTTCACACCTGTGAACATCTCCTTTCTGTTCTTCATGTGCTCGGCATCGAGAACCTGATCTGCGAGATCGATGGGCCAGAAATTCCAGGAATGGATGGCAGCGCTCTACCGTTCCTCGAAGAGATTGCTACAGTCGGACTCGATGATCAGGGGGCACGAGGGCGAACCCTGAATCTGTCCACTCCAGTGGCGGCGGAGGAGGGCTTTGCCAGCGTCGTAGCACTTCCGGCAGATCACTTGAGAGTTACCTACACCCTTCAGTACGCCGGCGACCCTGGGTTCAGCCAGACGGTCGATCTCGAGATCACCGAAGATAGTTTTCGCGAACAGATCGCACCGGCGCGCACTTTTGTGCTGGAGAGCGAGGTCAAGGAACTAAAAGCGAGAGGGCTCGGCAAGGGGGCCACTGAAGAGAATACCTTGCTGCTCGACGCCGCGGGTCAGTCGCCGAATTTCCGCCTTCCAGACGAACCGGCCCGACACAAGATTCTGGACCTGCTCGGTGACATCTACCTGCTCCGCTGCAGAGTCGGTGGTCATATCATCGCGCATCGCAGTGGCCATGGTCTCAATGCGGATCTGGCGGCTCGAATTGCGGAGGCTCATGTGCGGGAGCGGGAACTGGAAGATGTCCTGATCAAAGCTCCTCACGGCCTGGAGATCCGGGACATCCAGAAAATGCTCCCACATCGCTATCCTTTCTTGCTGGTGGATCGAGTTCTGGAGGTCGATGAGGGACAGCGTGCAGTGGGACTCAAGAACGTCTCCTTTAACGAGGAGTACTTCCAGGGGCACTTTCCAGGGCACCCGGTGATGCCTGGAGTGTTGCAACTGGAGGCGCTGGCACAACTTTCCGGCGTCTTGTTACTGAGGAGTAGTGCCGATTCGAACCGAATCGCCTATATTCTGGGTATGGATGATGTCAAGTTTCGCAAGACCGTGGTTCCTGGCGACCAATTGATCCTTGAGGCGGAGTTGAAGCGAATGCGAGAACGGACCGCTCAGGTTCAGGTACGAGCCACAGTAGATGGAAGACTGGTCACCGAAGCGACGATAAGATTCATGATCGTCGAAGCAGGTTGATAAGGAAATCTAATGATCCATCCGTCGGCATTTATCGATCCTTCTGCAGAAATCGGTTCCGATGTGACCATCGGGCCTGGGGTCTACATCGGCCCCAATGTGACCATCGGAGACGACTGTGTCTTTCATCACCATTCTTCGGTGGTGTGTAACACACGAATCGGTCAACGATGTGTGGTCCATCCAGGTGCGGTCCTCGGCGGCGATCCGCAAGACAAGAAGTGGGACGGCGAGGAAACCTGGGCCGAGATCGGATCTGACAATCTGTTTCGTGAACATTGCACCATCAATCGTGGCACCGCACAGGGTGGGGGAGTCACTCGCCTGGGCAATGGCTGCTTGATCCTGGCCAGTTCTCATGTGGCTCATGATTGCATTGTCGGCAACGAGATCATCATGGCGAACGGAGTCCTCCTGGGAGGGCACGTGGTGGTCGAAGATCAGGCTGGATTTGGCGGTCTTGCAGCGGTTCATCATTACGCCACGGTGGGGCGATTGGCCTTCATCGGCGGCATGACCCGGGTCACGACCGACGCTCCGCCGTACCTGATCACCGAGGGCAATCCGTCTCGAGTTCGGGCGACCAATTCGGTCGGGATGAAACGATCTGGAATCTCCGATAACGTGGCTGCCTGGCTCAAGGAAGCGCAACGGTTACTCTATAACAACAACATGATCCGCCGCGAAGCTTTCGAACTGCTCGAGCGCCGTGGTCACGTCCCTGAGGAGGGGATCCACCTCCGGTCTTTCCTCAGGGCTACCGAAACCGGACGTCAGGGCAGAGCCCGACAACCGTAAGAGAGGGTGATCGATGCGGGTTGCAGTCATCGGTGTGGGCCATCTTGGAAGTGCTCATGCACGGATCTGGAACGAAATACCTGGAGCTGAACTGGTGGCTGTCGTCGACAGTTCACTGGATCGAGCTCGCGAGATCGCAGAATTGCATGGCTGTAGTCATCACGACCAGATCGATGAAGTGATCGATCGGGTAGATGCCGTCAGCATCGTGACTCCGACTCCCTTCCATCTCGCCACTTCGCTCCCCTTCATCGAGGCTGGAAAAGCGGTTCTGGTAGAGAAACCCCTCGCCGCAACATTGGAAGAGGCCGATCAAATCTGTCAGGCGGCGGCTCGCTCAGGGTCGGTTCTGCAGGTGGGGCACATCGAACGCTTCAACCCGGTGATCCGTGCAGCCATCGATATTATCGAGAAACCTCTTTTCATCGAATGCGATCGAATTCATCCCTTTGCCCTCCGATCGACAGAGATCAGTGTTGTTCATGATCTGATGATTCATGACATCGATATTGTCTTGCACCTGATCGATGATGACCTGACCGAGGTGGACGCTCATGGCTGCTCAGTGCTCTCTCCCACCGAGGATCTGGCTCATGCACGCCTCAGTTTTAACAGTGGGGCGACCGCCTTCGTCAAGACCAGCAGGGTGGCTCTGAACCGCTCGCGAAAGATCCGGATCTTTGGCCATCGCCAGTATGTCAGCCTCGATCTGGTGAACCGTCAGGGATTCCATGTGGCCCTCGATGCCGAATACGATCCCGCTCACTTCCTCGACTCCCTCGGCCGAGTGGAGGCTCCGGATGGGGTCGAACAGTTCTTGCAACGTCACCTCCAGCAGAATCCTCTGACATTTGTTGAAGAGCAGCCGCTGAGAGCCGAGTTGGACGCTTTTCTCGATGCCGCCGAGGGGCGCCGTGAACCGGCGGTCACCGGATCCCAGGGGCGCCGAGCCATGGAAGCGGCAGCGCAGGTGGTCGAGAGCCTCCGGGGGCGTGGGGAATCACTGGAAAAGGCCTGATCCTGCCGATCTGGCCCCTCGAATCTGTTGATGGATCAATTCCAGACCGATACCTTGTGTGACTGTCGTTGGAAGGAATTCACCCTCATCGACTGTCCGACGATGGTGACATCGTCGACTCCAAATCATCAGGGCGAGAGATCCAGTACAACGCTGGAGAATTATCCCTGAACAGAATACGTTTTCCGCGGGATACCTGTCGAGAGGCCCCCTTTGCGGAATGACGAAAGGAACCGGAAATGCCCGGATTACAGATCAAGGAACTGATTGAAGCCGGAGTCCACTTCGGCCACAGGTCGAGCCGGTGGCATCCTGCCATGGCCCCCTACATTCACCAGAAGCATAACAGGAACCACGTCATCGATCTGCGCCAGACGGTGCGGGGACTGGTGCGCGCAAAGCACTTCCTCGAAAAGATCGTCGAAGCAGGACACGATGTGGTCTTCGTCGGAACCAAGTCTCAGGCGCGTGAAGTGGTTCGCGAACAGTCTGGCCGCTGTGGAATGCACTTCTGTGTGCATCGCTGGCTGGGTGGAACCCTGACCAATTACCAGACGATCCGTAGTCGCCTTCGTCGACTCGAGGAACTGGAACGAGATCTCGCCGATGACACTGCGGTTCGCTCGAAGAAGGAGATCTCTCGAATGGAGAGAGAGCGGCGCAAGATCTTCCGAAACCTCGAGGGTGTGAGAAACATGAACCGTATGCCCGGTGCTCTCATCGCCGTCGACATTCGTCGTGATGAGATTGCCGTCAAGGAAGCTCGGGGCCTGAACATTCCCATCATCTCCATCGTCGACACCGACTGCGATCCAAACTTGGTCGACCTGCCGATTCCGGGCAACGATGATGCGTTCCGCAGTATTGAGGTGATTCTCAGCCAGCTTGCGGATTCCATCATCGCGGGTAAGGACAAGTTGGAGGCGCGTCAGAAGGAAGAAGCGGCGAAGAAGGCTTCGGACGAGCAGACCGCAACGCGCAAGGAGAAGGAACGCAACGTCAACGTCGAAGAGGCGCGCGCCAAGCCGTTCACGCCACCACAAGCCGCACCCGGTGTCGATCAACCGGCAGATGCCAAGCCGAAGCCAAAGATCGTGGTGGCACCGGAGAAGAAAAAGACTGAGGAATAATCTCTCCTGACGATCCTCCAGAGGACCTGGGTCAGTAAATTTGAGATATCCGCTGAGGATAAAACCCGGCGAAGAAATGGAAAAAGCATGAGTGAGATCAACGCAAAAACCGTTGCTGAATTGCGCAAGCAAACCGGCGTCGGAATGATGGAGTGCAAGAAGGCACTCGGTGAGACTGACGGAAACATCGAACAAGCGATCGACCTGCTGCGGAAGCGGGGAGCTGAGATGGCGGCGAAGAAGTCTGACCGGACGACCAACCAGGGTTGGATCGGATCATATATCCATTCCAATGGCAGGATCGGCGTGATCGTGGAAGTGCTGTGCGAGACTGATTTCGTGGCCAAGAATGAGATGTTCCAGGTCTTGATTCGCGATATCTCGATGCACATCGCAGCGATGAATCCGATGGCCATTGCTCCCTCCGATCTCGATCCTGAGTTGATAGAGCGTGAGCGTTCAGTCTTCGCCGAGCAGGTCAAGGACAAGCCGGAGCACATCCAGGGCAACATCGTCGAGGGCAAGTTACAGAAGTACTACAGCGAGGTATGCCTGCTCAATCAGGCATTCATCAAGGAAGACAAGAAAAGTATCGAGCAGGTCATCCAGGATGCGATTGTGACCATCGGTGAGAACATCCAGTTGACCCGTTTTCACCGGTTGGAGATTGGCCAGTAGGACTGGTATTTCCAGTGACGCCTGCGGAATGGAACTATGCGCATGGGCAATGGCACGACCAGACGGGTGTTACTCAAATTAAGTGGTGAAGCCCTCGGTGGGCCAGTGGGTATCGGCCTCGATTTCCAGGCACTCAGCGCAGTTTCAGAACAGATCGCTCGAGCCGCCCACGAGATACAGATCGCCATCGTGGTCGGTGCGGGAAACATCTGTCGAGGTGCTGACTGGTCCTCCGAGAAGGTCCACAGGGCCGATGCGGATGCCATTGGCATGTCCGCTACCCATGTCAACGCACTGGCTCTTCGAGCCCATCTCCAGCTGCAAGATTGTCCCTCGGAGGTGCTGGGAGCGGGGTCTCCGGTTCCTCAGATCGAACCTTTTAACTCCTCTAAAGCACGCCAGATGCTCTCCTCGGGGACCACGCTGGTGCTTTCTGGAGGAACCGGGAATCCGTTCTTCACCACCGATACCTGTGCAGCGCTACGAGCGGCGGAGCTCGATTGTGTCGAATTGCTCAAAGGAACCAAGCATGACGGCATTTACGACCAGGACCCGGCCTTGCACCCGGATGCCAAGAAACTGGAAATCACCACCTTTGATCATGTGCTGGACGCGGGTCTGAAGGCGATGGACGCCACGGCGTTCACCCTTTGCCGGGATCAGCAGATTTCTCTTCGAATCTTTGACATGACACGTGAACATGCCATATTCGAGGCGATTAGCGGAGATCCTGTCGGCTCGCTGATCAAGAGTTGAGTGGATTCATTAACCTGAAGCGTGGAGGTTTATGGTGGAAGAAGTCATTCTGGATGCTGAAGAGCGGATGACCAAGGCTCTCGACCATCTCCGTGAGGAGATGCGTGGAATGAGAACCGGACGGGCTCATCCTGGGCTGGTCGAATCGATCCGTATTGATTATTACGGAACACCGACTCCCCTCAAGCAACTGGCCAACATCTCGGTTCCTGAACCTGATCAACTGGTCATCAAACCCTTCGATGTCAGCGCCATGAGTGATATCGAAAAGGGGATCCTTTCATCCGATCTGGGGATTACCCCCCAGAATGATGGGAAATTGATCCGCCTGAGGGTACCTCCTCTCTCCGAGGAGCGACGGAAACAGATGGTTTCCCGGGCCAAGGAGGTCGCCGAGGAATCGAGGATCTCGATGCGGAATATCCGACGAGATGCCAACAAACACATCGATACCTCCAAGAAGGACGGGGATCTGTCCGAGGACGACCAGTCTCGATTCAAGGATCAGGTACAGGAAGTCCTCAAAACGGTGGAGAAACAGGTCGATGCGGACCTGAAACGGAAAACAGAAGAATTGATGGAGATCTAATCGGCCATCGGGAAGCGATTGACGGGTCCGTCAGGGCTCGGTACATTTTTGCGTTACAGGGAGCATAGCTCAGTCGGTAGAGCAACGCCCTTTTAAGGCGTCGGTCGTTGGTTCGAACCCAACTGCTCTCACTTGAAATCGAGGCCCCATCGTCTAGTCAGGTCTAGGACATCAGGTTTTCATCCTGAGAACAGGGGTTCGAATCCCCTTGGGGTCACCATATTCCGGGGGTCGGTGTTGTCCTGCATCGGCCCCTATTTCTTTTTTCTAGCTGCGTTTAGTGCACTCAATCCCGTGTGATCTGCCAGCAGGGGCTACTGAGTACGACAACTTCCCTCCCTCTCTTGAATCCTCCCTCAGGAATCAATTCTCGTAGTCGGCTCGACTGTGTAACATCTTCCCCTGGCGATTTCGAAAATCATCCTCAAGGAGAGGTTTCACCGATGTCACAATTCGAGGGCTCAGATTTTTACAATCTGGATGATCTACTCACCGAAGAACAGAGATTGATCCGTGATACTGTTCGTGAGTTTGTCGATGACCAGGTGATCCCGTGCATCGAAGATTGCTTCATGACGGACCGCTTTCCCCAGCAGATTATTCCAACCCTGGGTGAGTTGGGACTTCTCGGCGCAAACCTCCAGGGATATGACTGTGCGGGTCTCGATAACATTTCATACGGTTTGATCATGCAGGAGTTGGAGCGCGGCGACAGCGGTGTCCGTTCCTTCGTCAGCGTCCAGGGTGGGCTCGTGATGTATCCCATTCATCGCTATGGAACCGATGAGCAAAAAGACAAGTTTCTGCCGCAGTTAGCCAGTGGCAAGATGATCGGATGTTTTGGCCTGACCGAACCCGATCATGGTTCCGATCCGAGTGGAATGATCACTCATGCGGTCGAGGACGGCGATGAGTACATCCTCAATGGCAACAAGATGTGGATCAC
The DNA here is from genome assembly GCA_963694575.1 of Planctomycetes bacterium UBA1146. Taxonomy (GTDB): domain Bacteria; phylum Planctomycetota; class UBA8108; order UBA1146; family UBA1146; genus QNYK01. Next base: position 11,659 of record CAVOEM010000019.1, read on the forward strand.
CAACGGATGTGTCAGTGACGTGGCCGTGGTTTGGGCCAAACTGGACGATCGAATCCGTGGGTTCCTGGTCGAGAAGGGAAGCGCTGGATTCAGCACGACCAAACAGGAGAAGAAGTTCTCCTTACGGGCTTCGACCACCTCGGAGTTGCACTTCCAGGATTGCCGGATTCCCAAGGCGAACCTGTTACCCGGTGCTGATGGTCTGGCTGGACCGCTCTCCTGCTTGACCCAGGCTCGTTACGGTATTGCCTGGGGGGTCGTGGGATCTGCCATGGCCTGCTTCGATGCGTCCAAGAAGTATTCCCTCAGTCGCATTCAGTTCGGTCGCCCCATCGGTGGCTTCCAGCTGGTTCAGGCTAAACTTGCCGAGATGCTATCCGAGATCACCAAGGCTCAGTTGCTGTGTCTTCGCCTGGCTCAATTGAAGGAATCTGGCAAGATGACTGCCCAGCAAGTCTCCCTGTCCAAGCGGAACAATGTCTACTGGGCACTGGAGATTGCCAGATCTGCTCGAGATCTGCTCGGTGCCAATGGTGTGACTCACGAGTATCCGGTCGGTCGGCACATGCTCAATCTGGAATCGGTCAAAACATACGAAGGAACTCACGACATTCATACTTTGATCCTGGGACATGAAATCACCGGGATTCCGGCATACAAGTGACCGGTAACGGTGTGGATGTGACCTCCCTGGCGGTTTCGGTTATGCTATAGCGGTGGGAGTTCCTTGTTTGCTGTTCGCGATCGAGAGGAAGCGGGGTAAGGGTTGAGCGCGTCATCTGATTTCATCAACAAGTTCAGGCGCAAGTCACTCGATCGCTTCGAGGACCGGCACCGAATTCGAAGCATTTCCGGCTTCATCGAAGACTTCCTGATCAATCCTTATTCGTACCTTAGAAATTCTCCCCGTTACCTTTGCGACATGTTCGAGCACTACGGTACCGAAGATGTCCAGAGAATTGGACTGACCGATCGACGTTGGAAACTGTTCGACCAGGATTTTGGTCGTCAGGAAGATTCTCTGGTGGCGCAGGAGCGGGTCCAGAACTCCATCTACTTGAAACTACGTCAGTTTGCCCGAAACGGCATCGCGGACCGCCTGATCCTGCTTCACGGCCCTAACGGATCGGCCAAGTCGACCACCATCCAGTCGATCATGCATGCCATGACTCATTACAGCACCCTGCCCGAGGGTTCGATGTATCGATTCAACTGGATCTTCCCGCTCAAGTCGAGTGACGCCAGTCGAATCGGCTTCGAGGAGTCCGAGAATGATGAGATTGGCACCTATGCTTTCCTCAAGCCGAAGGATATCGGCTCGGTAATCCGCTGCGAGTTGAAGGATTCACCACTGTTCCTGATTCCGAGGCAAGAGCGCAAGGAATTGATCGATGAGGCACTGGTCGCTCACCCTGAGATCGCTGACATGGAACACTTCAGTTACGAATGGGCGATTCATGGGGATTTGAGTCAGAAGAGCAAATGGATCTACGAGGCGCTACTCGCCGCAAATCAAGGGGACTGGACCGAGGTGATGCGTTACATCCAGGTCGAACGATTCTTCCATTCCAAGCGATACCGGCTTGGCTGCATCAGCATCGAGCCCCAGGCCAACATCGATGCCCAAACAAGAATGATGGGATATGAAAGTACCGGACTACCTGGCGTTCTCCATGGTATTCCGCTCTTCGAACTGGATGGGGAACTGGTCGATGCCAATCGAGGGCTCTGTGAATATTCCGATTTCCTCAAGAGGCCACCGGAGACCAATAAATACCTGCTGACCACCTCTGAGAAGGGCACCATCCAGTTGCCCAATTATCGTGCCCATCTCGACATCGTCTTGACCGGCACGGCTAACGAGAAACAATTGAATCTGTTCAAGCGGACCCCGGACTTCTCCTCCTTCAAGGGAAGGCTCAGTTTCGTTCGGGTTCCCTACTTGCTCCAGTACTCTCGAGAAGCAGATCTCTATCGACGGAACCTGAACGTTCACTCGACCACACGGTCGGTCGCTCCCCACACTGCCGAAATGACGGCGTTGTGGGCTGTCCTGACTCGACTGAAGCGCCCCTCGCCGAAGAACCATCGCCCCGATCTCGCTCCGATAGTTTCGAAGCTCACGCCGATTCAGAAGGCATTGCTTTACGATCACGGTGCAATGCCTGACGAACTGAAGAATGACGAGAAAATGCTACTCAGTCGTAGTATTCGACAACTGCGTGAGGAGCATGACGAGGTGGAAGGTGAGTTCGAGGGGATCTATGGATCCGAATACGAGGGTCGTAGAGGAGCGTCTCCGCGCGAGATGATCACCTTGATCGCTCTGGCTGCAGAAGACACTTCCTGGAACACACTTTCACCCCTGTCGATCTTCACGGAACTGGAAAAGTTCATCAAGGAATCCAGTGTCCATGACTTTCTTCGATTGCCGGTCGATAACGGCTACAACGATTACATGAAATTCATCGATGTGGTCCGCCAGCACTACCTCGAATTGGTCCGATCAGAGGTGTTCGATAGCATCGGGTTGGTAGAGGAACACGAATTCGATCGAGTGTTCACCGACTACTTCCAGCAACTCAAGGCTCTCGATCCTTCGGTGAGTCTTTATCCTGTAAATCGCGAAACCACGTTGATCTCGCCAAATTCGATCAATCGCGTCGAACAACTTTTGAATGTTCAGGTAGTGGCCGATTTCAGGTCCAATGTTCTCAGCAAACTTGGCGCCTACGCTACCGAGAATCCCGAGTCCGTGATTCGCTATCACGACCTATTCCCCGATCTTTTCCGCAAGTTAAAGATGTCGATCTGGGCGGAGAAGTCGGATCAGTTGGAGATGGCTCTGCTGAATGTCCAGAAGTACTTCAGCGAGGAGCATGGAGTTCTCTCTGTAGATCAGATTACGATGGTCGAGAATACCCTGGCTAAACTGAGGGAATCCTATGGCTACGACAATCAAGGCGTCCAGGACATCATCGGTTTCATCGTCAGCAGCCAACGCTTGCAGGAGAACTCGGACTGAGCCAGCGGCTGTGGTGGCATCGATTGATGGCCACCTGGCCGCAGTTTATTAAAGCCTCAGTTTATTAAAGCCTCAGTTTATTAAAGCCTCAGTTCACTAAAACCGCAGTTCACTAAAGCCGCAGTTTACTAAAACCGCAGTTCAGTCAACGCTGGTCAATTCACCCTGCGAGAAGTACGAAACCCAGGAGTGCTTTCGGATAACTGTTCGAGCCAGCGGCGGAAGAAGCCCATTTCTCCCTGGTCGACCTGGGGAGTTTGCCCATCGAGATCGCCGATCGATTCGCGAATCCTCTGGATGACGGTATCTTGGGTCAACCCCTCAGCCTCGGCATGAACGCTGAGTACCACCCGATGGCGAAGAGACGGCAAGATCACGTCATCGAGGTCCTGTGCGATCACTGTATTGCGCCCCTGCAAGGCAGCCCTCGCCCGGGCGGTTCTCAAGATCGTCTGGATTCCGCGCGGACCCGCTCCATGAGCCAGTAACTCTGCGGCAACCTCACTGCCGTCCTCCTCGGCGGGTCGAGTGGAGCGAACAATCTTGGTCGCACGGAGAAGCGCCCAGTTGGGGATCTCGACCTTTTCGACCTCCTCGATGGCCCGAGTGAGCCAGGCTCCTGGCACGACCGGTTGCAGGGCCGATTCCGGACGAGCGGTGGTGGTCGAGACCACATTCAGTTCCTCTTCGGCACCCGGGTAATCGAGCATGACCTGGAAGGCGAATCGGTCCAGTTGGGTGAAGGGCAGTGGATAGGTCCCCTCCTGATCCAGCGGATTCTGAGTCGCCATGACGAAGAAGGGGGACGGCAGCGGATGACGATCTCCCATGACGGTGACCTGACCCTCCTCCATCGCCTCCAGCAGCGCCGCCTGGGTCTTCGGGGGGGTGCGGTTGATCTCGTCTCCCAGCAGCAAGTTGGCGAAGATGGGGCCTTTTCTGAAGCGAAAGGTGCGCTCTCCTGTCTCCACATCCGAGGTCAAGATGGAGGTGCCTGTGATGTCCTGGGGCATCAGATCGGGTGTGAACTGAACCCTGCTGAATTGAAGATCCAGAAGTTCAGCCAGAGAGCGAATCATCAACGTTTTGGCCAGTCCTGGAACCCCGATCACCAGCACGTGACCACCGGAAAAAAAGGCCGTAAGAACCTGCTGGATGATGTCATCTTGACCGATGATCCGTGTGGCGAGGCCGTCTCGCACTCGTTTCTGCAGTTCGGCTACGCCTACGTACTCAGTCTCCATCAAATCCCACTTTCGAGCTCTCATCGGTTTCGCTGCTGCGCCGCTGTCGCTGCTGTGATTTACCCTGCTGGTACCACTCTTCCAACTGCTCCAGGTCGAACTTCTGCTCGGGTCCGGAGCGACGCTGATCGAGTTGCGCATCGACTTCTTTGAATCGTTGACGAAATCTCTCCAGAGCATCGATGAGAGCCTGTTCGCCATCGAAGTCGAGTTTTCGAGAAACACTGGAGGCGGCGAACAAAAGATCACCCAGTTCGTGTCCGATCGCCGCGCGATCACCACTGGAGATCGCTTCCTTCAGTTCTGCCAGTTCTTCCTCGACCTTGCCGAGCGCGCCGTCGATGTCGGGCCAGTCGAACCCCACTTCTGCAACCATCTTGCCGACCCGGTCGGCGCGGGACAAGGCGGGCAAGGAGGCCGGGAGTGGACGAATGGTGGCGGGTCGTCGATCTTCCTCACCCTTTTCTTGCTGCTTGATTCGATCCCAGTTCCTTCGCACCGCATCGGGATCCTTCGCCTCGCCATCGCCAAAAACGTGAGGGTGACGCCGGATCAACTTCTCCGAGATGCCTTCGGCCAGCTGCTCGAGGGTGAATTGTCCCTGCTCCTCGGCGATTCGGGCCTGGAGATGGATGTTCATCAGCAGATCCCCCAATTCCTCACAGATCTTCACAGGATCTGCGCCGCTGATCGCCTCTGCAGCCTCGTGAGCCTCCTCCAGCAGGAATGGGCGCAGCGTTTCAGGAGTCTGTTGGAGATCCCATGGACAGCCTCCAGGAGATCTCAGTCGATCGATGATTCCCTTGAGGCGGGCCATCTCGTTCATCGGAGCCGGCTCGATCTGCCACTCGGAGGGATCGGGAGATCGCGAATTCATCGATGAAACAACCCTTCTTCTGTCGTCCAGAACTGGCCATCGGTCGTCCTGTGTTCAATACAGGATCGGTGACCGGGGCCTCTGGATCAAGGGAAGAGGATACTTCTCAGCTTCCCCAGGCAAACTCGATGGCATGACCATTGCTCGCTCCCTTTTGCCCCCGGTGAAGGTCACCACAACGGTGGAGCCTCATCGGGGAGCCTCAGTCTAGCAGCCTCAGTCTAGCAGCCTTGGTCTAGCAGCCTTGGTCTAGCAGCCTTGGTCTAGCAGCCTTGGTCTAGCAGCCTCAGTCGTACGAGCGGCGGATTTGCGGCTGCCCAGATCGAAAAGTCAGGTTCGCGACAGAATCGTTCGCGACAGAATCGTTCGCGACAGAATCGTTCGCGACAGAATCGTTCGCGACAGAGTGGGTCGCGACAGAGTGGGTCGGGACAGAGTGGTCGGGACAGAGTGGTCGGGACGTGCCGGGCGGGAACGGATCCCACTCGGGCTAGCGGACAGTTGGATTCCTCTCGCCAGTGGAAACTACACTTCCCGGCCCCTCTGCTACCGATCTACTGGCGGTCGATCACGATCGCTCGGGAAGGGACCTTGCCACCCCTCAGATCGACCAGTCGCACATTCTTGTCGGTATCCTGGAATACCATCGTGTAATTGCCAGAGGTGCCGTTGACCGTGATCAACTCGCCAAATTCAGTGGGCACCGATCCCGCCAGGGTGAAATTCCACCGGACTTTCTTTTTCGACTGTGCCTCGGCGGTGGAAGTGGACCCTGGGGAAAGTCCTTGCCAGGCAGCGAGAGCGCAGATTCCGATCAGCATTCCCGCACCAAAGACCACCAGGGAGAAAGCTCGAATCGACCGACGATGGGCTGGAAACGGCTGATTTGGCCCGGAAGAGGCTTGAGGAGATGGATGACTCCTGAACATATGAGATCCTTTCCTGCAGATCCCGCCCGGAGAGGATGCTCAATCGATCCAGTTCGCCGGGAGCGTTTGATCTGTGTCACTGCTCCACTATAAAATGCCAGTGCCAGAAGACGTACCCTTTTCTTGACCAGGAATGAGGCTCAGAGTGCGGCTATTCAGGGAACAGATCGCTCAGCGTGCCGGGGCCATCCTCGATCTCGAGGTGTCCCATCTGGCGGATGTCATTTCCGACCCTCCATCCCAGGAGCTCGGAGACCTGTCACTCCCCTGCTTTCAGCTGGCAGGTCCACTGAAGCAAGCGCCTGCGGCCATAGCCACTCAACTGGCGGCAGCGGAATGGGATTTCCCGTGGCTCGAAGGGGTCGAGACCGCCGGGCCTTACCTCAATTTCCGACTGCGCCGCGACCATTTTGCAAAACTCGCTCTGGAGCGCGTTGAGCAAGCGGGTGAACAATGGGGTGCCGGTCAGAGCGGTGCCGGAAAACGGGTTCTGGTCGAGTATTCTTCTCCTAATATCGCCAAGCATCTGGCCGTTCATCACCTGCGCTCGACGATGCTCGGACAGGCGATGGCCAATTTACTCCGCTGTGCCGGTCATGAGGTGCTCAGCTGGAATCATCTAGGCGACTGGGGAACCGGCTTTGGCAAGCTTCTGGCCAGCTGGGATCGATTCCGTGACACCGACAATCTCGACGATCCTCCGCTGGAATTGCGTGAGGATCCGGTCAGTGATCTGAATGCTCTCTATGTCCTGTTCAATCAGGCGAGCGAATCGGATCCACAACTCGATTCTGTGGCACGCGATTGGTTTCGCAAACTGGAAGCGGGAGATCCACAGGCGGTCGAGCGTTGGCAGAGAATCCGTTCCGTGTCACTGGAAAAGTTCGATACGATCTACCAGCGTCTGGGGGTTCACTTTGACGAAACCGTCGGTGAATCGCACTACCAGGCCGCGATGCTGGAGATGGTCGATCAGTTAAAGGGCGCAGGCATCCTCGAACAGAGTGACGGAGCCGATGTCGTGCGGCTCTCGGAGGAGATCCCTCCGATGTTGATCCGTAAACAAGACGGAGCGACCCTTTACGGCACTCGAGATCTGGCCAGCGCTGTTCTCCGGCACCAGATGTTCCCCTTTGATCGCTGCCTCTACGTGGTCGACGCGGGGCAAGGGCTTCATTTCCGTCAAGTCTTCGGTGTCTTGAAACTACTCGGGTACAGTTGGGCGGACCAACTGGAACACGCAGAATTTGGAATCATGAGACTGCAGGTCGACGGCGCATGGAAGAAGGGGAAAACTCGAGGTGGCCAGGTGGTCCTGCTCGAGGATGTACTGGAGCAATCGGTCCTGCTCGCCTCCGACAAAGTTCGAGCCAAGAATCCAGATCTCTCGGATGATCAGGTGGCACAGATCTCGGAGGCGGTAGGGGTCGGTGCGGTGATCTTCAGCGACATGAAATCCGCACGTCGAAAAGATGTTAATTTTGATCTGGATAAGATCCTCTCCTTTGACGGGGAGACCGGGCCATACCTTCAATACACGCATGTCAGATTTTGCAGCATCTTGCGCAAGGCGAGCCCTCTGAACCTCGTGAGTGGTGGTGGAAATCGCCTGGTCGAGGCGGAGGAGTTGGTACTGTTGAAACGAATCCTCAGATTTCCAGAGGTGATCGCTCGCGCTGCCCGGGATGCGGAACCGTCACATCTGTCGCAGTATCTGCTCGAACTGGCGGGAGAGTTCAATACCTACTACGCACAGCACCGGGTCATCAGTGACGATGCGGAACTGAGTGGCGATCGATTGGCACTGGTCGAGGCGTTACGGCGGACCCTGGGAAGGGGCCTGAAATTGCTCTGCGTAGAGCCTCTGGAGCGGATGTAATCAGAGTAATTCCAGCAACTGCAGGTTGATCCATGCCAGTCGTCCATAGAGCTGGATCAGATTCATCCCCTCGCCGATGGTCCAGATCCACGTCCAGCCGTCCTCCTGTAGGGTCATCTCGTTGGGCTTTTCAGCCTCAATCGACCTCACCAGTTGCTGGTAACGGGCCAGAATCGATTCCGGGGCCGGGCGGGTTCCCTCAGAAATTAGCCTATCGAGACAGTCTCGCTCCAGATCGATGGTCGCTTTCATGAACTGGATCAATCGCTCTTCGGTGAGTACGGACAAGTGGGCCTCCTCTGGCTCCTGTATAGTGAGCCTTCAGGTTCGGGTCAACGCTACTCCAGTCTTCTTGCCTCAAGAGGTCATGTTTTCTAGGATGTCCGGGAAAACCGGTCACCACCGATCCGGTCCAGACCACGGGAGGTCTATTGGGTAACGAAGAGCCAGCAGTGATGCAGAAGATCGTGTCGCTCTGTAAGCGACGAGGTTTTCTTTTCCAGTCCAGTGAAATCTACGGCGGAATGAATGGGTGCTGGGATTACGGCCCACTCGGAGTCGAATTGAAACGCAATGTCAAGGAAGCATGGTGGTCAGAGATGGTGACCCACCATGATGACATCTCTGTGCTACCGGGCGCGGCGTCGGCCTACGAGATGACCGGTCTCGATTGCTCCATCCTGATGCATCCTCAGGTCTGGAAGTGTTCGGGCCATTACGACCTGTTCCACGACATGATGATCGACTGCAAGGAATCGAAACGGCGCTATCGCCATGATCAGGTTCGCGGTCGTTGGGCCCTGCTGGATGACAAACGAGTTTTCGTCACGGCCATCTGTGAGCCTGAAGAAGAGTCGGAAACACTCATGGCCAGGGCGCAAAAATGTTTCGGACTCCGTGCCAAGGAGCGAGACCGGATCGGCTGGGACGGCGATGTCGTGTCCCTCGAGACGGTTGAAGATTTCGATCAGGTTTTTGGGCCCGATGCGAAGGAGCCGGGGACCCTGACCGAGCCGCGCGAGTTCAACCTGATGTTCAAAACTCACATGGGAGCGCTCTTTGATGAGAGTAGTGTTGCATTCCTGCGCCCCGAAACTGCTCAAGGAATCTTCGTCAACTTCAAAAACGTGGTCGACTCATCCAGAGTGCGGATCCCCTTTGGAATCGCTCAGGTGGGCAAGAGTTTCAGGAATGAGATTACTCCCCGGAACTTCACCTTCAGAGTCCGAGAGTTCGAGCAGATGGAGGTAGAATTCTTCTGCCATCCGGACTCGTCTCAGGAATGGTACCGCTACTGGCGAGATCGCAGAATGCAGTGGTACAAGGATCTTGGCCTCTCCGACAGCCGGTTGATTCTGAGAGAGCATTCCGATTCCGAGCTGAGCCATTATTCGACTGGAACCGCAGACATCGAATATGCGTTCCCCTTCTTACCTGAGGGAGAATACGGTGAGCTCGAAGGCATCGCTCATCGTGGCGACTTCGATCTGCGCAGTCACATGGAGGGCAAATTGAACCCTGCGTCCCATCCACTGGAGGTGGAATTGGACGAGAAGGGCAAGCCGGTCCATCGTGGTAGCGGTAAGGATCTCAGTTACCGAGATCCCGTCACCAATGATAAATATTTGCCGCATGTGATCGAACCCTCGGCGGGAGCGGATCGGGCTACATTGGCTTTCCTTTGCGAGGCCTATACCGAGGACATGGCTCCCGACGAAAAGGGGGAAATGCAAGGCAGGGTGGTTCTCAAATTCCATCCTCGCCTGGCACCGATCAAGGCTGCTGTTTTCCCCCTGGTCAAGAAGGATGGAATGCCA